>JBBDQU010000077.1 GCA_040905865.1 Alphaproteobacteria bacterium | reverse complement strand
TCATAAGAATCCTGTTCGTCCCTCAGCGCATTAACAATTTATGATTCAGCCCTGCGCTGTCAGCTGCCGGGTTGGGGTTCGGGACCGATTCCGCCGACTGAGCCGCCCAGCTTGCCGCTCGACGGCACCGATGTCCGTACGCCGCTCTGCGGCGCGGGATCTTCGTCGCCGCCCCGTGAAATTTTCTCGCCACGGATCAGCATTTCGATTTCCTCCCGGGACAGGGTTTCGTATTCCAGCAGGCCTTTGGCGATGATGTGCAGTTCATCGGTATGCTTGCTCAGGATTTCCCGCGCCGTCTTTTCGCCCTGATAGACGAGACGGCGGGTTTCCTCATCGATCAGTTGCTGCGTCGCCTCGGAAATGTTCTTGCGCTGCGTCACGGAATGGCCGAGGAAGACTTCCTCCTCGTTTTCCGAATACCGTAGCGGACCCAGCTTTTCGCTAAAGCCGTATTCCGTAATCATGGCGCGTGCCATCGCGGTCGCCTGCTGGATATCCTGCGAAGCGCCCGTCGTAATGTTTTCCTTGCCGAAGATCAGCTCTTCCGCGACCCGTCCGCCGAACGAACTGGCGATACGGGCATGCAGTTCGGTCTCCGAATGAGCGTATTTATCGCGTTCCGGCAGCCACATCGTCAGGCCCAGCGCCCGTCCGCGCGGAATGATGGTCACCTTGTGCAGCGGTTCATGCCCCAGCGCGTGCATCATCACCAGCGCGTGGCCGCCCTCGTGATATGCCGTCATCTTCTTTTCGTCCTCGGTCATGACCATGGACCGGCGTTCGGCTCCCATCATGACCTTGTCCTTAGCTTCCTCCAGTTCCTGCATCGCAACGACGCGGCGGTTCTTGCGCGCCGCCAGCAGCGCCGCCTCGTTCACCAGATTCGCGAGGTCGGCGCCGGAAAAGCCGGGCGTGCCCCGCGCGATTACCTTCGCATTGACATCGGGCGCCAGGGGAACCTTCTGCATGTGAACCTTGAGAATTTTTTCGCGGCCCAGAATATCGGGGTTCGGCACGACCACCTGCCGGTCGAAACGACCCGGACGCAGCAACGCCGGGTCGAGAACGTCCGGACGGTTGGTCGCGGCAATCAGGATCACGCCTTCATTGGCTTCGAAACCGTCCATTTCCACCAGCAACTGATTGAGCGTCTGCTCGCGTTCATCATTGCCGCCGCCGAGACCGGCGCCGCGGTGCCGGCCCACGGCGTCAATTTCGTCGATGAAGATGATACAGGGCGCATTCTTCTTGCCCTGTTCGAACATGTCGCGGACGCGGCTGGCGCCGACGCCGACGAACATTTCGACGAAGTCCGAACCGGAAATGGTGAAGAACGGCACGTTCGCTTCGCCGGCGATGGCGCGCGCCAGCAGCGTCTTACCGGTTCCCGGCGGGCCGACCAGCAGCACGCCTTTCGGAATCTTGCCGCCAAGACGCTGGAATTTCTGCGGATCCTTCAGGAACTCGACAACTTCCTCGAGTTCCTGCTTCGCTTCATCGATACCGGCAACGTCCTCAAAGGTGACCCGGCCGGATTTTTCGGTCAGCAGGCGCGCCTTGGATTTCCCGAAGCCCATGGCCTTGCCGCCGCCGGACTGCATCTGGCGCATGAAGAATATCCAGACGCCGATCAGCAGCAGCATCGGGAACCACGACACAAGGATACTGAACAGGGACGGCACATTGTCTTCGCTGGGCGCGGCATTGATGGTCACGCCGGCCGAGGTGAGGGTTTCCACAAGTCGGGGATCGTCCGGCGCATAGGTTGTGAAGGCGCCGGAACCGTTGCGGTAATGGCCCGTGATCGTCCGCCCCTTGATCGTCACATCGGCGATGTTGCCGCTGCTGATCTCGTTCAGGAATTGCGAATAGGAAACACTGGTCTGGGCGCTGCGCTGGGTCGAGCCCTGAAACAGGTTGAACAGACCGATCATCAGTATGATGATGATGATCCATAATGCGAGATTCTTTCCGAACAGGTTCACGCGGCGCCTTCCCCAAATCAAAGAAACGATATGCTGGACACTCTCATCCGCCCTGATGACGGATGAGAGTGTCCATGAACATAGTTTAGATAGTGTGTACCGGTCCTAATGCAATGTAAACCGTGGCGAAACCAGTGGCCGGAGGGGCGCAAAGCGCATTTTTTCCGGCACCGGGACAGCCGGCCCTCGCCCTGGACGGATAAAACCCAGATGCGGCACGGCCAGAACCCGCTTGTTTTCCCAGATGGCCGGCAGAGTCGGCCGGACGGCGGCGGGAATTTGCGAATGTTTCAGTTCCGGCGCCACGGACGCGATATCCAGCCATCCGTCACGCCCGAGCGCCATGACGACGGCGCTGCCGCCTTCCGCAAAATCCATCCGGAACCGGTTGTCCCAGAAGACCGGGCCCGAAGCCGGCTGCACGGCCGCGCGGATTGCCGCAACCTCGCGGCAGACAAGAACGCCGGCCCGGCGCCCCAGGACCCGGCATCCCGCCAGCGTCCGGCCGCCGCCGCCGGGGATCGTATCGATCATGTCGTACAGCCGCTCCAGGCGGTCGAAACGGGGCGCGTATCCGCCGCCGCCAATACAGGTCAGAATGCCGGCCAGCGCCCGCAATCCGATTTCCCTGGGCGCGGCGATAAGCTTCCTGGGGTTCAGAATGCCGTATCCGGCATCGTACAGGACGAACGTCCGGGCCAGCAGGCCGGCAGTGGCATCGTCCAGGCTTTCGCGAACGCGCGCCATATGTGCCGCCGTGGCGGCAAGCCGCAATGGCGTCATGCCCTCGTCGTCCAGGGCGGGGACCAGCATGCGCATCCGGACCCGCGCAAATGTGTCGTTCCGGTTGGAGGGGTCCTCCACATGATCCAGGTCCAGGGCCTTCAGGGTTTCGCGCAGCCGGGCCCGCGGCATCGACAGCAGCGGGCGGACGATCCGCAGCGCGCGGGATTCGGTGACGGGCGCCATCGCTGACAGGCCGTCCACGCCGCTGCCCCGCGCCAGCCGCAGCAGGACCGTTTCCGCCTGGTCTTCCAGGTGATGCGCAACCGCGAGGTGCAGGCAGTCGCGGGCCTCGCACCATGCGGACAGCAGGGCGTAACGCGCCGTCCGCGCCGCCGCCTGCACCCCGGAGGCGATCGGTGCGCCGCGCCAGGCCAGTACCTCGTGATCGATCTTTCGGGCCGCGAGCCAGCCGGACACCCGCCGCGCCTCGGTAGCGGATTCCGGGCGGATGGCGTGATCGACGATCAACGCCGTCAGCGACCCGCCCCGCGCCCGGACCCAATCCTGCAGCAGGACGGTCAGCGCCATACTGTCCGCGCCGCCGGAACAGGCGACCGCAATGGCGGGATCGCGTTCGAACGGTCCGATGCGGGTCATCAGGTCGGCAAACTCCCCGCTGCCGACCGGCGATACGTCCGTTGCTTCAGGCATCGCGCTCCTGCCCTTCGTCGTGGATATGGGCTTCAATACCGCGCGTCAGGACAAAATCGACACCGGTTGCGCATGCGTCAGGAGCAGTTGAGGCGGCTCATATCGCTGCGCGCATTGTCGAGTATCCGCTCGTTCGCGTTCGGATAGGACTTCAACAGTTCCCTGTATGTCGTACATGACGATGCATTTTCGCCGATTTCGGACAATGACCGCGCGAGCTTGAACAGATTGTCGGCCGCCTTGTTGCCATTGGGAAACCGCTGATAGGCATCCAGGAACACGCGGGCGGCTTCCGGGAAATCCTTCCTTACGTAGAAGGTTTCGCCCATCCAGTACATCGCGTTCCCCGTCAGGTCATCCGAGGGATGCTCTTCGACAAACTGGCGGAGCGCCGCTTCCGCGTTCGCATAGTCGCGCTGCTGCAACAGCTTGAACGCATACTGGTATTGTTCCTGTATGGTTCCTTCCGGCAGCACCCCGTTTCGCGGCAGAGCGCTGGTCCGGGTCGATTCGGAAGTCTGCCGCGCTTGCCCCTCGCTGGTCGATTCGACCATGTTCGGGTCGACCGTCCCCAGCAGTTTCGTGCCGGGTGGCAACTGGTTTCCCGTGACGGTCTCCGACGAAATGATTGTCGTACCGCTATCCCCGGCGTCGGCCGGCACCTGCCGCGCGCCTTCGGACGGCGTCGCCGCCGGATACGCTTCCGACCGACCGCGCGCGACTGTTCCGGATTCCAGCGCCTGGAGCCGCAAATCGACATCTCCGACCAGCTTGTCCAGGCGATCGCCGACGGTGCGCACATCGAAGCGCAGTTTTTCGATCTGCCCGGTCAGATCCCGCATCTGCCCCTGCATTTCAAGAATTTGGCGTTGCAGCAGAGCGGTCGATTCAGGGTTATGTGCGCCGGCGCCCGAAGATTTGGGAATATTGGTCGACCGGTAGAGATACGACTGCACGTCCTCCAGGTCGCGCCGTAACCGGTTTACCTGATCGGCAAGGCTTTCCTGCGCCGCCACAATGGCCGGATTCGCCGCGCCGACGATACAGACGGCCAGCGCCGCCACCATGCCGTTCCGGCAAAGCGACGACCAAAGAACCGCAAACCCGTTACGGGTTGCGGTGTGCGCGGTTCCGGCGTCCGATATTGTGGTTTGTGTCATGGCGCCCCCTGACTAACGCGCCAATCCGGCAAAATTATGGCGGCGGCATAGCCCATGGCCGCCGGGGGATGATTACCCCGGCGGCCACGGCATTCCACCGATCAGCTTTCAGCACCTTTTCTGACCATCACGCCACGGCGATTCTGCGCCCAGGCCGATTCGTTCGAACCGGCGACAGCGGGACGCTCCTTGCCATAGCTGATGGTCTCGATCCGCGCCGGGGAAACACCAAGGGCGATCAACTGTTCGCGCATCGCGTTCGCGCGACGCTCGCCCAGGGCCAGATTGTACTCCCGCGTGCCGCGTTCGTCGGCATGACCTTCGACGATAACGGTAACGTTCGGATTCGACTGCATCCATGCAGCCTGCTTCTTCAGTGTTTCCGCCGCATCGGACGTGATGTCCGACTTGTCGAACCCGAAGAAAATCCGATCACCGACATTGACGACCAGGTCTTCCTGCGAGCCCGGCGTAATCCCGGGCGTCTGCGTCGGCGTGACCGCGGATGTCGAGGGAGAACCTGTCGAAGCCGAACCGGTGGACTCGCCCTGCCCCGTTGCCGAACCCGTATCCTCCGGTGTTGAACCGCAGGCCGCTGCCAGCAGTGCAATGGCGAATACACTCATTAATTTAGTGCGCATCTACTTACCCCTTGGACGGAATTATACAATTTCAGACGAGACATTATCGGAGGCTGGTACTGAAGCCTTCTTTAGGTTCATTTTACTTAAAGCACGCTGAATACTGAATTACAACCTCCCACCGTAATCTATCCGACACTAAATACCGCGAATTTAGCTGAATTTCTACGGAATATACATGAAAATCGCACGATATCACGGATTCAGTGGCGACCATGCCGGGTCGGAGGCATCGCCCGTTGTCACGATTTCCCGCAGATTATAGCCGGTCAAATCGATAGAATAAAGCTTCACGGTTCCACCCTGCCCCTTGGAATCGCTCGGTGTTTCCCGAAAGAACATCAGAACGCGGCCGTTCGGCGCCCAGGTCGGCGATTCGTCCAGGTAACTCTCGGTCAGCAGGCGCTCGCCGCTGCCGTCCGGGCGCATCACGCCAATGTGGAATTTGCCGCTGGCCTGCTTGGTGAAGGCAATCAGGTCGCCACGCGGCGACCAAACCGGCGTGGAGTAACGGCCCTGGCCGAAACTGATGCGCTGGACATTGCCACCGTCGCGATTCATCACATACAGTTGTGGCGTGCCGCCACGGTCCGAGTTGAAGGCGATAGACCTTCCGTCCGGCGACGCGCTGGGCGAGGTGTCGATAGCCGGGTGATTGGTCAGGCGGGTCACCTTGCGGGTCTGCAGGTCCATCCGGAAGACTTCCGAATTGCCGTCCTTGGCATAGGACATCAGCACCGACTTGCCGTCCTGTGTGAAGCGGGGCGCGAAGGTCATGCCGTCAAAATTCCCCAACACTTCCTGGCGTCCGCTCTCGATGTCGAAAAGATAGATCCGCGGCGTATTGTTGAAGAATGACAGATAGGTGATTTCCTGGGTGGTCGGCGAAAACCGGGGTGTCAGGACAAGCGCAGAACCATCTGTCAAAAAACGAAAATTCGCACCGTCCTGATCCATGATCGCAAGGCGCTTGATTCGCCGGGCGCGCGGGCCGCTTTCCGCAACGAAAACGATACGGGTATCGAAATAGCCGTCCTCGCCGGTAATGCGCTTGTAAATCGCATCCGAGATTATATGCGCGACACGGCGCCAGTTCTGGGGTTCGGTAAAATACGCAAGACCGGTCATCTGGGTCTCGGCGAAGACATCCCACAGGCGGAACTCAACCCGCAGACGGCCATCCGGTTGCACCTTCACATTGCCCTGCACCAGCGCCTGCGCATTGATCACGCGCCAGTCCGAAAACCGTGGCCGCACCTGCAGCGAACTGGCCTGCTGGATAAAGGCCCGCGGATCCAGCGGCCGGAACAGGCCGGATCGCTCCAGGTCGCCGGAAACGACCGATGAAATATCGCGTCCCATCTCCGCTTCCGGCGCCGTGACGCCGCTGAATTCGGTCACCGCGATCGGTAGCGGTTCGACGTAGCCGCGTCGGATATCCACCCGGACCTCGGCAAGAGCGGGTATTGCGGCCGCGCCCGTGAACAGCACGCCAAGGGCCGACAAAATGAAAACTCTAAGATAATTGCGGATCATCAAAACATGCCTCGCGGATCGAAATTCAGGATCATGACGCGCCATTCATCGTATTTTTCCAGGGGCAGTCGCAAGGGCTGACACGCTGGTTTCAGCACCGCGCGGAGCGCACTTTCCGCCATGGCGCGATAAAAGCCGTCGTTTGCCGCCCGCGCCGAATCGACGATGGATGCCGACCGGACCCGGCCGTCGGGATTCATCAGCATCCGGATTTCCACCGTCATGTTCTGGGCATCGCGGGCCCCCGCCGGCAGACTCCAGCATCGCTCGATCTGACGGCGGATGGCGTCCAGGTCGCTGTCGGACAATGCCGGCGTCAGCGCCTGTGGCGCCGGTTCCCGACTGCGGCTCAGAGCCTCGGCGACCTGCTCCTGCAGCGTCTTCTCCGGCTTTTTCTCTGGTTTTTTCTCCGGCTTCGACGCCTGCTTTTCGAGCTTGCTGACGGTCTTCAGCACCGAGGCGAAATCGTCCTTTGGCTTGGGCTCCGGTTCTGTTTTTGGCTCCGGCTTCGCCACGACCTGCGGTTTCGGTCTGGGCTTCGGCTTCGGCTTCGGGCGCGGCGACGGCGCGGCTTTCGGCGGCTCCGGCGTGGGTTCGGGCTTGACCTCCGGAGTCGGAATTTCCGCCACTTCCGGCTTCGGTTCCGGCACGGGCGCCGGTTCGGGTTCCGGCTTCGGCGTCTCGACAGGTTCCGGCGGCGCCACGGGCTGCGGTGGTTCCGGCGCGGGTGGTGGCGGCGGTGGCGGCGGTGCGGGCGGCGGCGCAGGCGGGGGCGGTGCAGCCGGGGGCGGCGGAGACGCCTTCTCGGGTTCGGAGGCAGGGGCCGGTTTTGGCGGCTCGAGCGTGGCCACCTCGGTTTCCAGTTCGACCTCGATCACCTGCATCGGCACGATTTCGGGATGCGACGCCGGAATTCCCAGCCAGGCCACCAGAAACAATGCCACATGCAATGCAAACGATATGAGCGCCGAAATTCTCATAGCAATCCGTTAATTGCCTTTCTTCGCCGGGTCCGGAGCTTTCGACAGGAGCGAGACCTTGCGGAATCCTGCCGCACTGACTTCGCCCATCACCTGCATCACCTGGCCATAGGCAATCGAGGCGTCGCCGCGCACGAAGATTCGGATGTCCGCATTGGCGCCGGTCACCGCCTGCAGGCGGGCAACCAGATTGGCCAGTTCTATGCGGCTTTCCTGCAGGTAGATATCGCCGGCGGCGTCTATGGAAATAACCAGCGGTTCGTCCGTGTCGGTGATCGAGGCCGCTTTCGATTGCGGCAGTTCCAGCGGCACCCCGACCGTCAGTAGCGGCGCAGTCACCATGAAGACGATCAACAGCACCAGCATGACGTCGACAAAAGGCGTTACGTTGATTTCCGACATGCGCGTATAGCGGAACTTCCGATTTCCGCCCCGCACTCCCGCACCTGGCATGTTTACAGCCATCGTTCACTCCGCCTCCTCTAACTGACGGGACATGATCGCCGTGAATTCCGCTGCGAAGGCTTCCAGGCGGCTCGCGTAGCGTCCCAGGTCCGTCGAAATCTTGTTATAGGCGATGACCGCGGGAATCGCCGCGACCAGCCCCAGCGCCGTGGCGAACAGCGCTTCCGCGATACCTGGCGCCACCACCGCCAGACTGGTCTGCTTGGTTAACGCAATTGACTGGAAACTGTTCATGATCCCGTAGACCGTTCCGAACAGCCCGACGAAGGGCGCCGTCGATCCGACGGAGGCCAGAAAGGTCATATACCGCTCCAGACGCACCATTTCCCGGTCCAGCGTCACCTGCATGACACGCTCGATCCGCTGCTGCATGCCGGCATGGGACATTTCGCTGCGCTGCAGTCCCCGGGAGGACGAACGTCGCCATTCCCGCATCGCCGCCGTAAAGATCGCCGTCATCGGGTTTTCCGCCTGCCGCCCGATTTTCTCGTACAGCGCATCGAGCGACCCGCCGGACCAGAACTCGTCCTCGAAAACGGTCGCGGAGCGCTGCAGGCGCCGCATTTTCCATACTTTTTCAAATATGATCGCCCAGCTCCAGACGGAGGCCAGCAGAAGGATAATCATGACAATCTTGACGATCCAGGTTGCCTGTATGAACAGACCCCAAACCGAAAAATTGGCGGCATCGACCGATCCTGCAAGTTCGGCAGCCTGAATGACCGTTTGATCCATATGCGTTCGTTTCCCGTTAAACGTCGTTCTGAATTGCGTGAAGTGCGGCCCGAAGTGGCGACGGCATCCTGGCGGGCCGGCCGGCGCGGTTGACACAGGCAAGCCGCACCTCAAGACGCACGAGTTCCTCTTCCCCGCGCCAGACAGCCTGTTCCGCGCATAGCGATGCGCCGCGGATGTCCGTCATCCGCGAATACACCGTAAGGGCGTCATCCAGCCGCGCCGGCCGGAAATAATCCACCGATACGCGGCGCACCGCGAAGCCGACCCCGTGTGTTTCCCATAAAGACGGGTGGTCGATGCCGGCCACGCGCAGCATTTCAGTGCGGCCGCGCTCGGCGAATTTGAGGTAATTGGCATAATAGACGATCCCTTCGGAGTCGGTATCCTCATAGTACACCCGGACTCCCGTGATATGGGTGGCGACCGGTTCAGACAAGGCCGGATTCCTCCCCCTGGTCCAGCAGGTCGGGCTGTTGCGGCGACGCCACGGGAGCGTCGAGGCCAAGATACGTCCATCCCTTGCCGGTCAGTATCCGGCCGCGCGAGGTCCGCTGTACCAGGCCCTGCTGGATCAGATAGGGCTCGATCACTTCCTCTATCGCATCGCGCTGCTCGGCCAGCGCAACCGCCAGCGTTTCCGCACCGACCGGACCGCCGCCATAGTTCTCCGCCATGCAGGAGAGAAACCGCCGGTCCATTGCGTCCAGGCCGGCCGCATCGACATCCAGCCGGGCCAGCGCGCTGTCGGCGATTTTCGCATCGACCGTCGGTTGCCCCGCAACGGAGGCGAAATCCCGCACCCGGCGCAGCAACCGCCCCGCGACGCGCGGCGTACCGCGGCTCCGGCGGGCGATTTCCGCCGCCCCCTCCGACTCCAGCGCCATGCCCAGCAGTCGCGCCCCGCGTTCGATAATCGATTGCAGTTCGGCATCCGTATAGAAATTCATCCGCAGCGGAATGCCAAAGCGTTCACGCAACGGCGTGGTGATCAGGCCGGTACGGGTTGTCGCGCCGACCAGGGTGAACGGCGGCAGGTCGATCCGGATCGACCGCGCCGCGGGCCCCTCCCCGATTATGAGATCAAGCTGGAAATCCTCCATCGCCGGA
This sequence comes from Alphaproteobacteria bacterium, assembly GCA_040905865.1. Taxonomy (NCBI): domain Bacteria; kingdom Pseudomonadati; phylum Pseudomonadota; class Alphaproteobacteria; species Alphaproteobacteria bacterium. The sequence continues at coordinate 6,137 of JBBDQU010000077.1, read as the reverse complement.
TACAGGATTTCCTCCACCGCGGGGTGCATGCGGTGGATTTCATCGATAAACAGGACATCGCGTGGCTGCAGGTTGGTCAGCAGTGCCGCAAGATCCCCCGCTTTCGCAAGTACCGGTCCGGAGGTGGCGCGGAAACTCGCCCCCAGTTCGCGGGCCACGATCTGCGCCAGCGTTGTCTTGCCCAGGCCCGGCGGCCCGTAAAAAATCGTGTGGTCGAGCGGCTCCCCCCGGCCGCGCGCCGCTTCGATAAAGACGGAGAGGTTTTCGCAGACTGCGCGCTGACCCACGAATTCGGCCAGGGTCTGCGGCCGCAGGCTGGTATCGGGGGCATCCGAACCGATGAACTCCGGTGTCACGAGCCGTTCGACTTCCCCGTTCATTGCGCCATATCCTGGAGGCCCACGCGTATCAGTTCATCCAGAGCGGCGTTCTCGCCCAACCGCTGTCCCGCGCGGGCGATGGCGGTGAACGCATCGGTACGCGAATAGCCCAGATTGACGAGCGCGGAGACCGCCTCCTCGCCGCTTGCCGCAACACCTCCCCGTTCCGGCAGCGCCGCAACGGAACCGAGCGCCATGCCGCCGACCTTGTCGCGCAATTCCAGGACGATGCGGCCCGCGAGCTTTGCACCGACGCCATTCGCGCGCGATACCGCCGCCTTGTCCTGCGCCGCGATCGCCTGGACCAGTTCGTCCGCCGTCAGCACCGAAAGGATTGCCAGCGCGACCCGGGCGCCGACGCCCTGCACCGTGGTCAGCAACCGGAACCAGCCGCGTTCCGCCGCGTCGATAAAACCGTACAGATGGATATGGTCCTCCCGGACATGGGTTTCGACGACAACCTGCGCGGCCTCACCGATTGCCGGCAGCCGAGACAGGGTCCGTGCCGAGCAGAATACCAGGTAACCGACACCGCCGACGTCGATCACCGCGTGGTCCTCGGCGGATTCCGCCAGAATACCGGACAGGCGCGCGATCACAGGGCCACCTCCGTGAGGCGCAACCGCCGGTCGGTTTCCGCGTAATGGGCATGGCAGATGGCCACCGCCAGCGCATCAGCCGCATCGGGGCTGGAAAAACGGCAGCCGGGCAGCAGCCGGCCGACCATCATCTGCACCTGTTCCTTGGTCGCATGCCCGGCGCCGACGACGGATTTCTTGACCCGGTTGGCGGAATATTCCGCGACCCGCAAGCCGGCCAGGGCCGGCGCCAGCACGACGACGCCGCGCGCCTCGCCCAGCTTCAGCGTCGATACGGCGTTCTTGTTCACGAAGGTTTCCTCGACCGCCGCTTCATCCGGCGCGAATTCGGCCAGCACCTGCGCCAGGCCCTCATGCAGATCGCGCAGCCGGCCCGCCAGATCCTGATTCACGGCCGGACGCACGGTTCCGTCGGCGACATGCTGCAGCCGGTTACCGTCGACATCGATAATGCCCCACCCGGTATTCCGGAGGCCAGGATCAAGACCGATCAGTCGCATCATCGCGTCACGCTGTCAGTCGTTCGAGGATATCGTCGGCAATTTCGAAATTGGCCGACACGTTCTGGACATCGTCGCTTTCGTCGAGCGCATCGAGCAGCTTCAGAAGCGTGCCCGCCGTATCCTCGTCCACCTCGATACTGTTCTGCGGCTTCCAGACGAGCTTTACCGACACCGGCACGCCGATCGTCTTCTCGAGTTCACTGCTGACGGCGTGCAGGTCGCCCGGATCGCAATAGATCTCATGCCCGTCTTCGGAGGACGTCACATCCTGGGCGCCGGCGTTCAGCGCCGCCTCGAACACCGAGTCAGCCTCCAGCGCCTTTCCGTCCAGTTCCGCCGGATAGCGGATTTCACCCAGGTAATCGAACATGAAACTGACAGCACCCGTTTCCGCCAGGTTCCCGCCATTCTTGGCGAAAGCGGTACGGACTTCGGAGGCCGTCCGGTTCCGGTTATCTGTCAGGGATTCCACAATAATGGCGATGCCGCCGGGGCCATAGCCTTCGTAGCGGACTTCCTCGTAATCGTCGCCGTCGCCGGCGCCGGCGCCTTTCCTGATCGCCCTGTCGATATTATCCTTGGGCATATTGCCGCCGCGCGCCGCAAGAATGGCTGTCCGCAGGCGCGGATTCATATCCGGGTCCGCCCCGCCCATCTTGGCCGCTACAGTGATTTCGCGGCCGAATTTGGAAAACTGGCTGGCGCGCCGCTTATCCTGCGCGCCCTTCCGGTACATGATGTTCTTGAATTTTGAATGGCCCGCCATTTCAACACTCTGCTTTCGATTTACGACATTGCTAGGGAATGCATCAACGAATGCAGTTTATACCAGATATTGTTGCTAAGTGCAGTATCGCGTTTGACAGTCTGGCTGGATACGTAACCAATATGGCGAATTTGCGGCACGGCCGTCGCCCGCACCGGAACCGCTATCAGGATAACGTTCCGTAAAGGGTTGCTTAAAACTATCAGTGGTAATATTCAACGCCATGAAATCCGGCATTAACCAGTCGATCGACCTCGCGGGCGCCGGCAACCCCAGGAAGACCCGGGTCGGGCAGGATACATGGCCGCAATTGTTATGACGGGACACCAGGCAGTGCAGCATGTTCCCGCAAACCGGTTCGTTAAATGGCATATGATTTCAAGCTGCTGAATATCCTGCTCGTCGAGGACGATCCCTCGATGCGGGCACTTGTCCGCGACATTCTGGTCGCCTTCGGCATCCAGAACGTCCACACAGCGTCCGACGGCAGCCAGGCCTATGCGGAACTGCGTCATTTCGCCGCCGATATTGTCATTACCGACTGGGTAATGGAACCGCTGGACGGTATCGATTTTACCCGGATGATACGCTCCGCCGCGGACAGTCCGAACCCGTTTGTGCCGATCATCATGCTCACCAGCCACACGGCGCGAAAGAGGGTCATGGAAGCGCGGGATGTGGGCGTCACCGAATTTCTGGCAAAACCCATTACGGCAAACGGGCTTTACACGCGAATCGCGACGATTATCGAACATCCCCGCCAGTTCGTCCGGACCTCGGTCTATTTCGGGCCGGACAGGCGGCGAACGATCAAGGATTTCATGGGTCTGGACCGGCGCGGCGGCGGAGACGACGATGACAACTGAGTCCCCGGCGCCGAAGCTCAATCTCGAAAGGGCGCGACATGTCTGAAGAACCTGAACCGGGACAGGACGGCAAGCCGCGGGCGATGGCCGAAATCGTTGACGTTCCCACCACGATCCGCACGAAAGTCAGCGGCAGCGGACCATTGACCCGCGAAATGCTGTCGCGCGCCGAAAACGTTATCGTCAAACACGGCGACGGCTATATCGGACGGGCGCAGACACAGTTGGACGAACTTGTCCGGACAGTGCATATCGCCAAAAAAGCCGACCGGCAAGACCGGCCGGAAATATTCGACCGGATTTTCCACCAGTCTCATGACATCAGGGGCATGGGAACGACCTTTGGCTACAATCTGGTTACCGCAATCGGCGCATCGCTCTGCAATTTCCTCGAGACGGTGACGGAATGCAACGACGCCGCGATGGAAGTTGTCAGCGCCCATGCGGACGCCCTGCGCGCCGTCATCGGCAACGATGTCAAGGGCGATGGCGGGTCGGTCGGGCTCGAACTGGTCGAGAGTCTGGCCAAGGCGGTGGAAAAGGTAGCGCCGCTCAGACCGGAGCCCGAACGGACGAAGCAGGCGTAAGATCGCGCGACGGTCAGGATTTGGCCATTGCCGGCATTTGCGGCGCCAGACGACCGCCGCAGCGTACCGGAGAAACGGTCCTCGCCAGCCCAGTCTGCGAATCCGTCTCCATATAGACCCCGCACAATGTCGCCTCGCCGTCCGCCGGCGTCAGCCGTTCGCGCGGCAGCTTCCGCAGGAAATTGTTGATCGATCCCTGCTTCTCCATGCCGATGACGGAATCGTAGTCGCCGCACATCCCCGCATCGGTCTGATAGCCGGTGCCGCCGACAAGGATATGCGCATCCGCCGTCGGTATGTGGGTATGCGTGCCGACAACCAGGGACGCACGCCCGTCGCACACATGGCCAAGCGCCACTTTCTCGCTCGTCGCCTCGCCGTGCACATCCACAATGACGGCATCGAAGCCGCTTTTCTTTGGCGCGCCCGGCGGCAGTTCCAATTGAATGGCCGGAAACGGGTCATCAAGCAGTTCCATGAACAGCCGCGTCATCAGGTTGATCACCTTGATACGCCGACCGGCCCCGTCGGTATAGACGAAGGCGCCCCTGCCCGGCGTCGCGGGCGGAAAATTCGCGGGCCGCAACAGACGCGTGTCCCGGTCCATCAGCGGGATGATCTCGCTTTTGTCCCAGGTGTGATTTCCGCCGGTAATCACATCGACGCCGCAGGCGAACAGTTCATCGCAAATTTTTCCAGTGATACCAAAGCCATGCGCTGCATTTTCACCATTGACGATGACGAAATCGAGGCCCAGCCGGCGCCGCAGCAACGGCACATGCTCGATAACGGCCTCCCGGCCGGCCCGGCCGACGATATCGCCACAGAACAAGATTTTCATGCCGGCTCCTGTCGCAATTGCATTTCCGGCGCCACGGGAATGGCGGCGGATTCGGTCAGAACCCAATCGAGCGGCGCGTCGCCCTCTTCGCAGGGTACGATGGCGCATTCCTGCGCCGCATATGCCACGCCGACGGCGAGAATGCGTTTGCGCGCCCGCAGCCGGGCCAGTGTGCGATCGTAATACCCGCCGCCATAGCCCAGCCGGCATCCGGCCCGGTCGAATGCCAGCAACGGCACCAGCAGCAGGTCCGGCTCGACCACCGGCGTCCCGGATTGCGGCTCGGAGATGCCAAACGGGCCGGTATCCATCGGATCCTCCGGGCGCCAGCGCCGGAAATCCAGCGGTTCGCCGCGTCGCGGCACGATCGGAAGCGCCATATCGTGGCCTCGCCCGCCCAGCAGCCGCAGCAAAGGCATGGCATTCGCCTCGCTGCCGATCGGCCAGAAACCGGAAACGGCCGAGACCCAGCCCATATCGCCAGTGGCACGTACAACATCATCATACCGGGCGCAAAGCGCCGCGCCGATATCGTTGCCGCGCGCAACGGCATCGCGCCGCGCTGTCGCCGTCAGGCGCAGTCGATTTTTCTGTTCGGAAAGCGAAGCCATAAATACCAGGCGTAATGTTGCGTCAGGGCGAACGCATCGCCGGAATGAAAGCGGGCGGCGCCACAAAAGCCGTGAGTCCAGTCAATTCCTCAAGGACCTAGGTTACTAGGTGGGCGCCGCGTGTCAGGACCAGGGTCCTGGCAGAGACAGCTCCCGATGAGAAATTATCGCCCCTGGGAAATGGTGACTACACGCACTGCGCAGCAAACCGCCCAACCAATATCTAGGTTGCTTCGAGCTGTTCCGCAATAGCTTCGATGCGCGCGGCCATCTGTTCGATGAGTACGGTCGTTCCTTCCTCCTCTGCCGCCGCCGCGGATTGCGACGCATCCTCCAGCGCCGCGCGCGCCGCCTCGAGGTCGGAATAGGCATCGGACAGTTCGTCGGAAACCAGCAGGCTGGCCATCAGCAACAGCCGCGCATCGCCGATCTGTCCGACAGAGTCGACAAGTTCATCGACCCGCGCCTTTACATAGTCCGCCAGACGGCCCAGATGCTCCTGTTGCCCGTCCTCGCAGGCAATCGCGTAATTCCGGCCGTTGATGGTAACGTTGAGATGCGCCATGACTGTTGCAGCCCGTTATTTGAGAATCGCTTGCAGGCGCTCGATGGCGCGGTCCAGCCGCTCACCGATTGCCGTCTGCCGTTCGCGCAGTTTGGTGTTCTCTGTCATAAGTGCGTCCCGCGCCGTCGCGGCATTTTCCGGATCCGCTTTCCGGGCCAGGGCCGTGTCGACGCGCGCGAGAGCTCGTCCAAGCCGTTCCTGAGCGATTTCAAGGCGTGTGTTCATTTTCCTAAGGTAGCCTCTTAAGCGGGCCAAGCATTTCACGATACACTGTCGCACAAGCCCCGACGACCATATGCGGCACTCGGGGCATCGTCAACCGACCAGCCACGCGAAAAAATGTCGCCATGCCCCGTAGCGGCGACAGGGCAACGAATCCAGGTTAACGATCCATGGTTCCGAGGATTGATGCCAGGAAT
>JBBDQU010000076.1 GCA_040905865.1 Alphaproteobacteria bacterium | reverse complement strand
CTGCTCTCAAGCGGATAGGGGCCGTAACATTGCGTTTTTCCGCAGCCTGTTAGAAGGGAGATTCCCATGCCAAACACCGTCAGCCTGCATCGTGTCTTCGCCACCGGGCCGGATAAGATCTACCGCGCATTCCTTGAACCCGATGCGGTCGCAAGCTGGCTGCCGCCATTCGGCTTTACCTGTACGGTTCACGAACTGGATGCCAGGGAAGGCGGCCGGCACCGCATGTCGTTTCGCAACTTCACGACCGGTAACAGCCACGTCTTTGGCGGCGCCTATCTGAAACTCGTTCCCGGCGAGACGCTCGTCTACACCGATGCGTTCGACGATCCGAACCTGCCGGGCGAAATGAAGGTGACGGTGACCCTGAAGCCGGTATCGGTTGGCGCGCAAATGACGGTGGTGCAGGAAGGCATCCCCGACCTGATCCCGACAGAGGCCTGCTATCTCGGCTGGCAGGAATCCCTGCGCAAGCTGGCGAAGCTCGTGGAACCCGAAATCACGGAATAATGTCTCAGCCCGCCGGCCTGGTCCGGCGCGGCAGGTTTTCGCGGATGCCCTTGGTGAGGAATTTCTGCGGCCCGTGCTTGCGCCCGGTGCGCCTTCCTTCGCCGCGGCTCTTGCCGGTGCCGGCGGGCTGCCAGTTGGGGACCAGGTGGCGCTTGCCCGGGCCGATCAGGTCGGCCCGGCCCATCTGCTTCAGCGCATCGCGCAGCAGCGGCCAGTTTTCCGGGTCGTGATAGCGCAGGAAGGCCTTGTGCAGCCGGCGCTGCTTCAGGTTCTTAACGGTGCCCACCTGTTCCGAGGCGCCGCGCCGCACCGGTTTCAGCGGGTTGACGCCGGAGCGGTACATGGCGGTCGAGATCGCCATGGGCGAGGGCAGGAAGGTCTGCACCTGGTCGGCGCGGAAGCCGTTCTTCTTCAGCCAGATGGCGAGGTTCATCATGTCCTCGTCCGTCGTGCCCGGATGGGCGGCGATGAAATAGGGGATCAGGAAGTATTTCTTGCCCGCCGCCTTCGCCGCCTGGTCGAACAGCCGCTTGAATTCGTCATAGGCGCCGATGCCCGGCTTCATCATCCGGCGCAGCGGCCCTTCCTCGGTATGTTCCGGCGCGATCTTCAGGTAGCCGCCGACATGGTGGGTCACCAGCTCCTTCACATAGGCCGGGCTGCGCACCGCCAGGTCGTAGCGCACGCCCGAGGCGACCATCACCTTCTTCACCCCCGGCAGTTCGCGCGCCTTCCGGTACAGCTTGATCAGGTTGTCATGGCTGGTGTCCAGGTTCTTGCAGATGCCGGGAAATACGCAGGACGGCCGCCGGCAGACCGCTTCGGTTGCCTTGTCCTTGCAGGCCATGCGGTACATGTTCGCCGTCGGCCCGCCGATATCGGAGATGATGCCGGTGAAGCCCTCGGTGCGGTCGCGGATCGTCTCGATCTCGCGCAGGATCGACTCTTCGGAGCGGCTCTGGATGATCCGCCCTTCATGCTCGGTGATCGAACAGAACGAACAGCCGCCGAAGCAGCCGCGCATGATCGTCACGGAAAAGCGGATCATGTCCCAGGCGGGGATCTTGGCGTCGCCATAGCTCGGATGCGGCGCGCGGGCGTAGGGCAGGTCGTAGACGCCGTCCATTTCCTCGGTGGTCAGCGGAATCGGCGGCGGCGTCAGCCACAGCTCCCGGTCGCCGTGGCGCTGCACCAGCGGCCTGGCGTTGCCGGGGTTGCTTTCCCGGTGCAGCACGCGCGAAGCGCGGGCATAGGCCTCGCCGTCCGCCGCCACGGTTTCGAAGGACGGCAGCCGGATGACGGTCTTTTCGCCGGTCGCGCGCCCGCCTTCCTCGCCGGAATCGATATCGTCGGCGGGAACTTCCGTCCAGCCCGCCGGCACCGCCGGTTTCAGCAGCACCGCGCCGCGGATGTCGTCCATGGTCGACAGTTCCTCGCGCCGCGCCAGCCGGTGCGCCACCTCGACCACCGCGCGTTCCGCATTGCCGTAGAGCAGGATATCGCCCTTGGCGTCGGCCAGGACGGAGCGCCGCACCTTGTCCGACCAGTAATCGTAATGGGCGATGCGCCGCAGCGAGCTTTCGATCCCGCCCAGCACGATGGGCGCGTCCCGGAACGCCTCGCGGCAGCGCTGGGCATAGACCGTGACCGACCGGTCCGGCCGCCTGCCGCCCTCGCCGCCGGGCGTGTAGCTGTCGTTGCGGCGGATGCGCCTGTCGGAGGTATAGCGGTTGACCATGGAATCCATGTTGCCGCCGGTCACCCCGAAGAACAGGGTCGGCCGCCCCAGCGCCGCGAAGGCGTCCGGCGACTGCCAGTCCGGCTGGGCGATGATGCCGACGCGGAATCCCTGCGCCTCCAGCAGCCGCCCGATCACCGCCATGCCGAAGCTCGGATGGTCGATATAGGCGTCGCCGGTCACCAGCACGATGTCGCAGGAATCCCAGCCGAGCATATCCATCTCGTCCCGCGACATGGGCAGGAAGGGTGCGGTGCCGAACTTGGCGGCCCAGTGCTTGCGGTGCGAAAATAACGGCGCGGAGGTTTCCATGGCAGAGATGTGGCGCAGGCCGGGCGGATAGTCAATGCAAAGCGGGAGAAAGGCAGGGCAACGAATCCAGGTTAACGATCCATGGTTCCGAGGATTGATGCCAGGAAT
>JBBDQU010000075.1 GCA_040905865.1 Alphaproteobacteria bacterium | reverse complement strand
CCGCGAAGGCGGCCGTACCGTCGGCGCCGGCGTCGTTGCCTCTGTTTTAGAGTAACAGTTAACTGATCGGCGTCCCTCCGAAGGGCGCCGTTTTCATTGGTCGAGGGGTTGGCATGGATAGCCAGAATATAAGAATACGCCTGAAGGCATACGATCATCGCGTGCTCGATCAGTCGACAGGAGAGATCGTCCAGACGGCGAAACGTACCGGGGCGCAGGTCCGCGGCCCGATTCCGCTGCCGACCCGGATCGAAAAATACACGGTGCTGCGGGGTCCGCACGTCGACAAGAAAAGCCGCGAGCAGTTCGAGATCCGGACGCATAAGCGGGTCCTCGATATCGTTGATCCGACGCCGCAGACAGTCGATGCGCTGATGAAGCTCGACCTTGCCGCCGGCGTCGACGTCGAAATCAAGATTTAGGGAAAACAGTGATGCGTTCGGGCTTAATCGCACAGAAAATGGGCATGACGCGGGTCTTCAAGGACTCCGGTGAGCATGTCCCGGTGACCGTGCTGCGTGTCGATAACTGTCAGGTTGTCGACGTACGGCGCATGGACCGTGACGGCTATACCGCGCTGCAGCTTGGTGCGGGCACGGCAAAGGTGAAGCGGGTGTCCAGGCCGATGCGGGGCCATTACGGCGCGGCAAACGTGGAGCCGAAGCGCCGTCTCGAGGAATTCCGGGTCAGCGAGGACGCGGTGCTCGAAGTTGGGGCCGAAGTCATCGCCTCCCACTTCCTGCCCGGCCAGTATGTGGATATTACCGGCCGTTCGATCGGCAAGGGCTTTGCCGGCGCCATGAAGCGGCACAATTTCGGCGGTCTGCGGGCCAGTCACGGCGTTTCGGTCTCGCACCGTTCGCATGGCTCGACCGGGCAGTGCCAGGATCCGGGCCGTGTGTTCAAGGGCAAGAAGATGGCCGGCCATATGGGCGATACTCGGGTTACGATCCAGAATCTGGAAGTCGTCTCCACTGATGCGGACCGTGGGCTGATCCTGATCCGCGGCGCTGTTCCCGGCGCGAAGTCCGGCTGGGTCCGGATCCGGGACGCGGTCAAGAGAGCGGCCCCGGATGATCTGCCGTTTCCGGCCGCGCTGCGCGAGGCCGCCGGCAACGTGACCGAAGAACCGGCAGCAGCCGTCGAAGCGCCCGTGGAGAATGCGACGCCGGACGCTCCTGAAGCCGAGCAGAAGGATTGATGGCGATGAAAAGCAAGGTCATCACACTCGACAGCGCCGACGCCGGCGAAATCGAATTGTCGGACGCGGTTTTCGGCGTGCCGGTGCGAAAGGATATCCTGTCGCGGATGGTGAACTACCAGCTCGCGAAGCGCCGTAGCGGCACCGCCAAAACCAAGCAGCGCGGCGAAATCGCCGGGACCACGGCGAAGCCGTTTCGACAGAAAGGCACCGGCCGGGCCCGCCAGGGTTCGCGCAAGGCGCCGCAGATGCGGGGCGGCGGCACGGTATTCGGACCGCAGCCGCGCGATTTCAGCCACAAGCTGACGAAGAAGGTCCGGGCCCTGGCGATGCGCACCGCATTGTCGGCGAAGCAGGCGGAAGGCAATCTCGTGATCCTCAAGGATATTTCCATGAAGGATCCGAAGACGAAGGCGCTGGCCGAACTGATCGGCAAGCTCGGCTGGCAGAGCGCGCTTGTCGTCGGGGGCGCCTCCATCGACGAGGGATTTGCCCGTGCGGCGTCGAATATTCCGAATTTCGACGTTTTGCCGACGCAGGGCGCCAATGTGTACGACATTTTGCGGCGCGACCGGCTGATCCTGACAACGGATGCGGTTACGGCGCTGGAGGAGCGGTTGAAATGAGTTGGCGGTATTTCAACAAGACCAGGCTGAGCCCGGAGCGGATGTACGATATCATCAGCAACCCGGTGATCACGGAAAAGGCGACTCTCATCACGGACGCCTCGCCTGAAGGCTATACGCAGGTGACGTTCCAGGTGCCGGTCGACGTGACCAAGCCGGAAATCCGGCAGGCCGTCGAAGGCCTGTTCGATGTCAAGGTCGTTTCGGTCAACACACTTCTGCGCAAGGGCAAGACGCGGCGTTTCCGTGGCCGTCTCGGGCGCCTGAAGGACACCAAGAGGGCCGTCGTGACGCTCGACAAGGGTCAGTCGATCGACGTGACGACGGGGTTATAGGATCATGGCACTCAAGACATTCAAACCCGTTACGCCGTCAAGCCGGAACCTGGTTCTGGTCGACCGTTCGGGCCTGTATAAGGGATCGCCGGTCAAGAAGCTGACCGAAGGGCTCACCGGCAGTGGCGGCCGCAACAATAACGGCCGCATCACCGCGCGCCGCCGTGGCGGCGGTCACAAGCGCGCCTATCGTCTGGTGGACTTCAAGCGGCAGAAATTCGATGTGGCGGCAACCGTAGAGCGGCTCGAATACGATCCGAACCGGACCGCGTTTATCGCCCTTATTACCTATGCGGATGGAGAGCAGAGCTATATCCTGGCGCCGCAGCGTCTCGCGGTCGGCGATTCCGTTATCGCCGCGGCGCGCGCGGATATCAAGCCGGGTAACGCGATGCCGCTGAACGCCATTCCGGTCGGCACGATCGTCCATAACATTGAAATGAAGGCAGGCAAGGGCGGCCAGATCGCCCGCGCGGGCGGCACTTACGCCCAGATTGTCGGCCGCGATTCAGGTTATGCGCAGATGAAGCTGACCTCGGGCGAACTGCGGATGGTTCGCGGCGAATGCATGGCGACGATTGGCGCGGTGTCGAACCCCGACCAGTCGAATACCAAGATCGGCAAGGCCGGCCGCAAGCGGTGGCTCGGCAAACGGCCCGCCGTACGCGGCGTCGCGATGAACCCGGTCGATCATCCTCATGGCGGCGGTGAAGGGCGCACCTCAGGCGGTCGTCATCCCGTTACCCCCTGGGGCAAACCGACCAAAGGCAAGCGGACACGCAAGCGGAAGAGCGAGTCGAACAGGCTCATCATCCGCAGCCGTCACGCTAGAAAGAAATAGAGGAGAGACGCGGTGTCCCGTTCTGTCTGGAAAGGTCCGTTTGTCGACCGCTACCTGCTCAAGAAAGCAGAGGTTGCGCGTGCTTCGGGTCGTAACGATGTCATCAAGATCTGGTCGCGGCGTTCGACCATCCTGCCGCAATTCGTGGGCCTGACGTTCGGTGTCTACAACGGTCAGAAATTCGTGCCGGTGCTGATTACCGAAGATATGATCGGTCACAAGTTCGGCGAATTTTCCCCGACCCGGACATTCTACGGCCATGCCTCCGACAAGCGTTCGAGGAGAGCCTAGATCATGGGCAAGCCAAAACACGAAAGAGTCCTCGACGAGACCGAGGCCAAGGCCTTTTCGAAGACAATCCGGATCAGCCCGCAGAAGCTGAACCTGGTCGCGCAGAGCATTCGCGGCAAAACGGCGGGCGCCGCGCTGGCGACCCTGGCGTTTTCCCGGCGGCGCATTGCCGGCGAGGTCCGCAAGGTCCTGCAGTCGGCAATCGCCAACGCTGAAAACAATCATCAGCTCGATGTCGACCGGCTGTATGTCAAGGAAGCGACGGTTGGCAAGACGATGGTGATGAAGCGATTCCGGGCACGTGCCCGGGGGCGTGGCGCGAGCATCCGCAAGCCGTTCAGCAGTATTACCGTTATCGTCCGTGAGCGTGAGGAAATTGAGTAATGGGTCATAAAGTCAATCCGATCGGCTTCCGCCTTGGGATCAACCGGACCTGGGATTCGCGCTGGTACGCGGATGCCAACTACGCGGATATGCTTCACAAGGATCTCAAGATTCGCGAGATGCTGTTCGACAAACTGTATCAGGCGGGTGTGACGAAGGTTCTGATCGAGCGGCCGGCAAAGCATGCCAGGATCACCATTCACACGGCCCGTCCGGGTGTGGTGATCGGCAAGAAGGGCGCCGATATCGAAAAGCTGCGGCAGGATGTCTCGAAGATGACCGGCAGCGATGTGCATCTGAACATCGTCGAGATCCGCAAGCCGGAAATCGAAGCCAAGCTGATTGCGGAAAATATCGGCCAGCAGCTGGTGCGCCGCGTCGCGTTCCGGCGGGCGATGAAGCGGGCGGTTCAATCCGCGATGCGGCTGGGCGCCGGGGGGATCCGGATCAATTGCGCCGGCCGGCTGGGCGGTGCGGAAATCGCACGGACCGAATGGTATCGTGAAGGCCGGGTGCCGCTGCATACGCTTCGCGCGGATATCGATTACGGAACGGCGCGCGCCGAGACGTCATACGGTACCTGTGGAATCAAGGTGTGGGTCTTCAAGGGGGAAATCCTGGCCCACGACCCGATGGCGCAGGATAAACGCTCGCAGGAACAACAGGTTGGCCGCTAGGCCAGCTTTGCTGAGGTAGGTTAGATATGCTGCAACCAAAACGCACGAAATTCCGCAAACAGCGGAAGGGCCGCCTTCGTGGCATGGCAAAGGGCGGGACCGACCTGACTTTCGGGACGTTCGGCATGAAGGCGGTGACGCCGGGCCGGATCACGGCACGCCAGATCGAAGCGGCACGTCGCGCGATTACCCGGGCAATGAAGCGTGCGGGCAAGGTCTGGATCCGTATTTTTCCGGATGTGCCGGTTACGGGCAAGCCGGCCGAAGTCCGTATGGGCAAGGGCAAGGGTTCGCCGGAATACTGGATGTGCCGGGTGAAGCCGGGCAGGATCATGTTCGAACTGGATGGTGTCGAGGAAGCGGTCGCCCGTGAGGCCTTTGACCTGGCCAACGCGAAGCTGCCGATTCAGACCCGCTTTATCCAGCGGACACATTAGGTTCGGATCGAGGGAAGAATAGACGATGAAGGTCGAAGATCTGCGTCAGAAGACGGTGGACGAGCTGAACCAGCAAGTCCTCGATCTCAAGAAGGAAGCGTTCAACCTCCGTTTTCGGCGGGCGAGCGGGCAGCTTGAGAACACATCGATGGTACGCCAGGTGCGGCGCGATATCGCGCGGATCAAGACGATCCTGCACGAACGCCGCGCGTCGGCCTGAAGGAGAAGTAGGAATGCCCAGGCGAGTTTTGCAAGGGAAAGTGGTTTCCGACGCACCGGACAAGACCGTCGTGGTCCTGGTCGAACGCCGCGTCATGCATCCGCTTTACAAGAAGTTCGTGCGGAAGTCGAAGAAGTACCACGCGCACGACGAAAGAAATGCGTTCAAGGTCGGCGACCTGGTGCGTATCCGGGAATGCCGCCCGATCTCGAAGTTGAAGAACTGGGAAGTGGTGGCTGAGGCCGACGCTTCCACGGTTTCAGCGTAAGGAGCCCGCGATATGATTCAAATGCAGTCGAATCTTGACGTTGCGGACAATTCGGGCGCGCGCCGTGTGCAATGCATCAAGGTTCTGGGCGGTTCAAAACGGCGGACAGCCGGTGTCGGCGATATTATCGTGGTTTCGGTGAAGGAAGCCATTCCGCGCGGCCGGGTGAAGAAGGGTGATATCCACAAGGCGGTTATCGTCCGGACGGCGAAGGAAATTCGCCGGGAGGACGGAACGTCCATCCGGTTTGACCGGAATGCGGCAGTGCTCATAAATCCGCAGGGTGAACCGATCGGGACACGTATTTTCGGACCGGTAACGCGCGAGTTGCGTGCCCGGCAGTTTATGAAAATCATTTCGCTGGCGCCGGAAGTCATTTAGGGCGCATGGCGAAACATACGGAATTAGAGGGCGGTTATGGCGGCCAAATATAAAAAAGGCGATACGGTCATAGTGTTGACGGGTCGCGACAAGGGCAAGAAGGGCGAAATCATGCGCGTCCTGCCCGAAAAGTCGCGGGCTTATGTGCAGGGCGTCAATGTCGTGAAACGGCATACGAAGCCGACACAGACCGCAGCGGGCGGGATCGTGGAGAAGGAAGCTTCGATCCACATGTCAAATCTCGCCCATATCGATCCGAAGACGGATGAGCCGACTCGGATCGGGTTCAAATTCATGGAAGACAAGACCAAGGTGCGGTACGCGAAGCGCTCTGGCGAAATTATTGACCGCTAACTGGAGGCGGTGACGGTATGAACGACACGGCAAACTATATCCCACGATTGAAAAAGCTGTATGACGACGAGATCAGCAAGTCTCTTCGCGAACAGTTCGGATACACCAACGTGATGCGTATTCCGCGACTGGAGAAGATCGTCGTCAATATGGGCGTCGGTGAGGCGGCCAGCGATTCCAAAAAAATCAATGGCGCCGTCGCGGACATGATGCGCATTACCGGGCAGAAGCCGGTGGTGACCAAGGCGAAGATTTCCATCGCGGTGTTCAAGCTGCGCGAGGGGATGTCGGTTGGCTGCAAGGTGACGCTGCGGCGCGCGCGAATGTATGAATTTCTCGATCGCCTGGTGAATGTGGCGTTGCCGCGGGTCCGGGACTTCCGGGGATTGTCGGACCGAAGTTTCGACGGCGCGGGCAATTATGCCATGGGCCTGAAGGAACAGATCATTTTCCCGGAAATCGAATACGACCAGGTCGATGCGATCCGCGGGATGGATATTGCGATGTGCACAACGGCTGAAACCGATGCGGAGGCGCTCGCGCTTCTCAAGGGTTTCAACATGCCGTTCACGAGATAAGCGGAAATCCGGAGAGAATTGCGATATGGCGAAGAAAAGCGCAGTTGAAAAGAACAATAAGCGTGCAGCGCTGGTAAAGCGCTATGCGGCCAAGCGGGCGCGGTTGCGCGCGATTGCCAATGATCAGGCCCTGCCGCAGGAGGAACGTTTTGCGGCGCGGTTGAAGCTGACGGAAATGCCGCGCGATACGTCGCCGGTGCGTCTGCGCAACAGGTGCCTTCTTTCAGGCCGGCCACGCAGTGTGTACCGGAAGTTCAAACTATCCCGCATTGCGCTCCGGGACCTTGCGTCCGTGGGGATGATCCCCGGCATGGTAAAGTCGAGCTGGTAGGAGAAGACTCAGTATGACTATGACCGATCCACTGGGTGATATGCTCACCCGGATTCGCAACGGACAGAGAGTCGGAAAGTCGACCGTAATCTGCCCGGCATCACAGCAGCGCGCCAATCTGCTCGACGCGCTACAGCGCGAAGGGTATATCCGCGGCTTCAGCTGGAGCGAAGTTGACAAGGGCATCAAGGAAATCACCATCGAGCTGAAATACAGTAATGGTGACCCTGTAATCCGGGAGATTTCCCGGGTATCCAAGCCCGGCCGGCGCGTCTATTCCAAGATCAAGGATCTTGCGCGCGAATATAACGGCCTGGGCATATCGATCCTGTCGACGCCGCGGGGTGTGTTGTCCGATGCGGAAGCACGCGAAGCCAATGTCGGCGGCGAAGTGCTCTGCAAGGTATTCTAGGAGAACGAACGATGTCTCGCGTTGGTCAGAGTCCCATTACGATCCCCAGTGGCGTGGAAATCAATATTTCCGGCGACGTCCTGACTGCCAAAGGCAAGCTCGGCGAACAGACGGTCGCGCTTGGGGATGCGGTGAATGTGACGGTTGAAGAGAATGAAGTCCGCGTCAAGCAGGTCGAGGACAGCAAGTTCGGCCGTTCGATGTGGGGCACCACGCGCAGCTTGGTGCAGAACGCGGTAACCGGCGTTTCCGAGGGCTTTACGCGGCGTCTGGTGATTAACGGCGTTGGCTACCGTGCGGCGGTACAGGGTACGACCCTGAACCTGCAACTCGGCTACAGCCACGACATCAATTATCCGATGCCGGAAGGTATCAAGGTGGCGCTGGAAGGCGACCGTGGCGGCGTCATTGCCATCAGCGGCGCAAGCAAACAGCGTGTCGGCCAGGTGGCTAGTGAAATCCGGGCGTTCCGGAAGCCCGAGCCCTATAAGGGAAAAGGCGTCCGTTACGATGACGAATATGTCGTCCGCAAGGAAGGCAAGAAGAAGTAAGGGTTACGGCGATGTTGAATTCACGACAGCTATTTGAGCGACGCAAGAGGCGCAACCGGTACAAACTGCGCAAGCTGGGCAAGGGACGCCCCCGCCTGTCGGTCTTTCGGTCGGGCCGGCATATCTACGCCCAGTTGATCGATGATCTCGGCGGCAGGACGCTTGCCGCTGCATCGTCGCTGGAAAAGGCGATGATGGAGAAACTGAAATCCGGCGCGGATACGGATGCCGCGGCGGAAGTCGGTCGGCTGATCGCTGCCCGCGCCAAGGAAGCGGGTGTCGACGCGGTTATCTTCGATCGCGGCGGTTACCGTTATCATGGCCGGGTGAAAGCGCTGGCCGAAGCCGCCCGGGAAACCGGACTGAATTTTTAGGTAAAAGGGCGAAGCGATGGCTCAGAATGCAAGAAATCCCCGCGAGCAGCGCGGTCGTGGTCGGCGTCGTGAAAACGCGCCGCGCGAAGAATCCGAGATCCAGGAAAAACTGGTTCACATCAATCGTGTCGCCAAGGTTGTCAAGGGCGGGCGCCGGTTCGGCTTTGCCGCGCTTGTGATCGTCGGCGACGGAAAGGGCCGGGTCGGCCACGGTTCGGGGAAGGCGCGTGAAGTGCCGGAAGCGATCCGCAAGGCGACGGAAAGCGCGAAGCGCACCCTGCGCCGGATTCCGCTGCGCGAAGGGCGCACGCTGCATCACGATGTGTCCGGCAATTTCGGCGCGGGCCATGTTGTCCTGCGCACGGCGCCGGCGGGGACGGGGATCATCGCCGGTGGACCGATGCGCGCCGTATTTGAAATGCTGGGCATTTCCGATGTCGTGGCGAAGTCCATTGGCACGTCCAATCCGCATAACATGGTCAAGGCGACATTCGCCGCGCTGGAACATTGTGCGTCGCCCCGTCAGATTGCCGCAAAGCGCGGCAAGAAGGTTGGCGATATTGTCGGCCGCCGCGGCGCCGGCGAGGAAGTCCGGGAGGGTATCGATGGCTGATCAGAAGAAAACAACGGTTAAGGTTACGCAGGTCGCCAGCCCGATCCGTCGCCGCGCCGATCAGCGGGCAACCCTGGTCGGCCTTGGCCTGAACAAGATGCACAAGACGCGTGAACTGGAGGATACCCCTTCGGTTCGCGGCATGATCGACAAGATCAAGCATCTGGTTCGTGTTGAAGAAGCCGGTTGATCCTTTTCCAGTTGGGGAAAACAGTTATGAAACTCAATGAACTCGCGGATAACGCAGGCGCGCGGAAGAACCGCAAGCGGGTCGGCCGCGGCACAGGTTCCGGCACCGGCAAGACAGCCGGCCGGGGCGTGAAGGGCCAGAAGTCGCGCAGCGGCGTCGCCATCAAGGGATTTGAAGGCGGCCAGATGCCGATATACCGGCGCGTGCCGAAGCGGGGCTTCACCAATATCTTCCGCCGGAAACACGTGGAAGTCACCACCGGACGGCTGCAACTTGCAATCGACAGCGGCAAGGTGGACCCGGCGACGGAAATCACGGCCGCATCTCTGGTCGAAGCCGGCGTGCTGCGCCGGGCGAAGGACGGTATCCGGTTACTTGTAAACGGCGATCTCAATACCAAGGTAACCATAACTGTGGCCGGCGCTTCCAAGGGCGCGGTCGCCATGGTTGAAAAAAGCGGCGGTGCGGTGACGATTGACAATCCGAAGTCCGCGTCAAAAGACGCAGCGGACGCGTAACAGGGTCAGCGGGACGTTTACGGAATGGCATCGGCAGCCGAACAGTTAGCATCGACCTTCAACTTCGGCGCATTCGCGAAAGCGACCGAGTTGAAGAAGCGCCTGTGGTTTACCCTGGGCGCGTTGATCATCTATCGGCTCGGCACCTATATTCCTCTTCCCGGTATCGATTCTGCTGCTCTGGCGGAAACCTTCAATCAGCATCGCGGCGGCATGCTGGACATGTTCAACATGTTCTCCGGCGGCGCCCTCGAACGGATGACGATATTCGCGCTGAATATCATGCCGTATATTTCCTCGGCGATCATCATGCAGCTGATGACGGCGGTATCACCAAAGCTGGAAGCGCTGAAGAAGGAAGGCGAGGCCGGCCGCAAGAAGATCAACCAGTATACCCGCTACGGTACCGTGCTGCTGGCGACGGTGCAGGGGTTCGGCATCGCGTCGGGGCTGGAGGCCGCGTCGGGAGTGGTTACCAATCCGGGTTATTTCTTTCAGGCGACGACGGTCATCAGCCTCGTTGGCGGCACGATCTTTCTGATGTGGCTGGGTGAACAGATCACGCAACGCGGCGTGGGCAACGGCATTTCGCTGATCATTTTCTCCGGCATCGTTGCGAACCTGCCGGTAGCCCTGGTGGGTACGCTCGAACTGGGGCGGACCGGCGCGCTGTCGACGGTCCTGATCCTGTTCCTGCTGGTCATGTCCGTTGCGGTTATCGCCTTTATCGTGTTCATGGAACGCGCCCAGCGGCGCCTGATCGTCCAGTATCCGAAGCGTCAGATGGGCAACAAGATGTTCGGCGGCGAGTCGTCGCATCTGCCGTTGAAACTGAATACTGCGGGCGTCATTCCACCGATTTTCGCCAGTTCCATCCTGTTCATGCCGGCGACGATCGCCGGGTTCAGCGGCGGTCAGGGAGCGGAATGGCTGAACACGCTGGTCACCTGGCTCAGCCCGGGCCAGCCGCTATATCTGCTCATCTATGTGGCAATGATCGTGTTTTTCGCGTTCTTCTACACCGCGATCGTGTTCAATCCTGTCGATACGGCGGACAACCTGAAGAAGTACGGCGGCTTCATTCCCGGTATCCGTCCCGGCAAGAACACCTCCGATTACCTGGATTTCGTTCTGACGCGATTGACATTTGTCGGCGCCGCCTATCTGTCGCTGGTCTGCATCCTGCCGGAAGTACTGCGTTCGCAATATGCCGTGCCGTTTTATTTCGGCGGCACCAGCCTGCTGATCGTGGTTTCGGTTACGATGGATACGGTCGCACAGATCCATTCGCATATGCTGGCGCATCAGTATGAAGGCCTGATCAAGAAGTCCAAGTTGCGGGGGCGTCGGTAGTGATCCTGATCCTGATTGGACCGCCCGGCGCCGGCAAGGGAACGCAGGCGCGGGTGATAGAGAATGCTTTCGGCATTGTGCAGTTATCGACTGGCGCCCTGTTGCGCGCCGCGATTGAATCGGGTAGCGAACTCGGACGCACGGCCAAGAAAGTGGTCGAAAACGGCGAATTGATGCCGGACGACGTGATGGTTTCGATTGTTTCGGACCGGGTCGACGAACCCGATTGCAAAAACGGCTTCATTCTCGATGGATTTCCCCGGACCGTCGCACAGGCTGAAGCGCTGGACGAAATGCTGACCGGCAAGGGATTAAAGCTGGACCGCGTGGTCGAGATTGCCATAGAAGACGATCTGCTTGTCGATCGCCTGACCGGCCGTTTCGAATGCGCCAAATGCGGCGAAGGGTATAACGACAAGTTCAAGACAACGGCGGTGGACGGTGTGTGCGACAAGTGCGGCAGTACCGAATTCATCCGTCGCGCCGACGATACCGAGGAAAAGATCAGGACGAGGCTGGCGATCTATCACGAACAGACCCGGCCCATACTGCCCTATTACAGGGAACGTGGCATATTAGAGAGCGTTGATGGGGCGAAAGACCCCGATGACGTAACGCAGCAACTGAAAGGGATTCTCGCATCGGCAGCATGATTGACAGTTCATCGCTTTGAAATATAATCGCCCGCCTTCAATTCGGGTGTGCTATATGGCGATGGTTGCCGGTCACAGGTCGATGAGGCAGTCTCTTGTAACGAAGGAGTATGGAGCGTGGCGCGCATTTCAGGCGTGAACATTCCGACGCAGAAACCGGTCGGCATTGCGCTGACGTATATCCATGGTATCGGTCGTACCAGGGCGGTTGATATCTGTGCGAAATGCAGTATCCCGGCGGAACGGCGGGTGCAGGAACTGACCGACCAGGAAGTGATGAGCATTCGCGAAGTGATCGATGCCGATCATATCGTGGAAGGCGATCTGCGTCGCGAAAAGGCTATGAACATCAAACGGTTGATGGATCTTGGCTGTTATAAGGGCCTGCGGCACCGCAAGGGGTTGCCGGTGCATGGGCAGCGGACGCATACCAATGCGCGGACCCGCAAGGGACCGGCGCGGGCGATCGCGGGCAAGAAAAAAGCGTAATTATAGGGACGATATCCGATGGCCAAGGCCGCAACAACGCGCATACGGCGCGCTGAACGAAAGAATATTACGTCGGGCGTGGCGCATGTGAACGCGACGTACAACAATACGATGGTGACGATAACCGACGTTCAGGGTAACGCGATTTCGTGGTCTTCGGCGGGCAGCCAGGGTTTCAAGGGCAGCCGCAAGTCGACGCCGTACGCGGCGCAGATGGCCTCTGAAGAAGCCGCGCGCAAGGCCCAGGAACACGGGATGAAGACGCTGGAAGTTTTCGTCAAGGGTCCGGGGTCAGGCCGTGAATCGGCGTTGCGCGCCCTTTCGACATCCGGCTTCACGATCACGTCGATCAAGGATGTTACGCCAATTCCGCATAATGGCTGTCGTCCGCCAAAACGGCGACGCGTATAGCGGTTTCGCTCGCGGGGGCCGACTGTATGTCCGGCCGCCGGCTGATAATTTGAATGTGGTATGTCCGTCGTCCGGGTTGTGACGGCGGCATACGTCAAGACGAAAGGTCGCATCCGTGATTCAGAAGAATTGGCAAGCGCTGATCAAGCCGAACAAGCTGAACGTCGAAGCCAGTGCCGATGACAGTCGCATCGCGACAGTTGTCGCCGAGCCGCTTGAGCGTGGCTTCGGGCTGACGCTCGGCAATGCGCTACGGCGGGTTCTGTTGTCATCGCTGCATGGGGCAGCGGTGACGTCGATTCAGATCGACGGTGTCCTGCATGAATTCTCGTCGATTGCCGGCGTTCGCGAGGATGTGACGGATATTGTCCTGAACATCAAGGTCCTGGCCCTGCGGATGCATGGCGAAGGGCCGAAGCGGATCCGTCTGGTCGCGGAAGGCCCGGGCGAAATCACCGCTGGAAAGATCGAAACCGGCCATGATATCGAGGTGATGAACCCCGATCTCGTGATCTGTACGCTCGACGAAGGCGCGCGGATTTCCATGGAAATGGTCGTCGAGTCCGGCGTCGGATATGTCCCGGCGTCCCAGAACCGTCCGGAGGACGCGCCGATTGGCCTGATTCCCATCGACTCCGTGTTCAGTCCGGTCCGCAAGGTGTCCTACAAGGTGGAGAACACCCGCGTCGGACAGGCGACGGATTATGACAAGCTCGCCATGGATATCGAAACCAATGGTGCGGTGACCCCGGACGACGCCGTCGCCTACGCGGCGCGCATCCTGCAGGATCAGTTGCAGCTGTTCATCAATTTCGAGGAGCCGGAAAACCGTGCCGCCGAAGAAGCCGCCTCGGAACTGCCGTTCAACCGGAACCTGCTGCGCAAGGTCGACGAACTGGAGCTTTCGGTCCGGTCGGCGAACTGCCTGAAGAACGATAACATCGTTTATATCGGCGATCTGGTTCAGAAGACCGAATCGGAAATGCTGCGCACACCGAATTTCGGCCGGAAATCGCTGAACGAGATCAAGGAAGTGCTGACCCAGATGGGGCTGCATCTCGGTATGGAAATCCCGAGCTGGCCGCCGGAAAACATCGAGGATTTGTTGCGGCGGCTCGAAGAACCCTACTGATCGGGGAATACGGGTCCGGCGCATAACAACGAAATGAATAAACAGGAGTAATGTCATGCGGCATGGCATGAGCGGACGCAAACTGAACCGCACGAGTTCACACAGGAAGGCGATGTTCGCCAATATGGCGGTCGCGCTGCTGAAGCACGAGCAGATCAAGACAACGCTGCCGAAGGCGAAGGAACTGGGCCCGATTGTCGAGCGTCTGATTACGATGGGCAAGCGCAACACGCTGCATTCGCGGCGCCGGGTACGCTCGATCCTGCAGGACGCCGCGACGACAGCCAAGCTGTTCGAAACGCTGGCGCCCCGGTACGAGGAACGCCACGGCGGGTATACGCGGGTCCTGAAGGCCGGCTTCCGCTACGGCGATGCCGCGCCCATGGCCGTCATTGAACTGGTGGAACGCGACAAGGACGCCAAGGGGCAGGATTCCGGACCGCCGCCGGAATCGTTCGAGGACGACGAGGAATAGCCACCGCTTGCGTATCGGTGCGGTGTTCGGGGCGGCTGTCATAGCCGCCCTTTTCGTTTATCGGTCCGGCCTTTGCAAACGGTCCCGGAGCGTTTACATAGCCATTATGCAACACGCGAACTGGGGATATTTGCGGGGGTTGGTCGCCGTACTTCTGGTGTCCTGTACGGTATCCGCCGCCGTGGTCGCGCAGACGGTACCTGTCAGCCGCGAGCAGATCCGGCTGAGCTATGCCCCCCTTGTCAAACAGGCGGCCCCGGCGGTCGTGAACATCTTCGCGACCCGGCAGGTTCAGCAGAGTCGTGGGCCGACGCTTTTTGACGACCCGCTGTTCAATCGGCTCTTCGGCGATTTTCCCTTCGGCGGATTCACCCGCGAACGGATCGAAAACTCCCTAGGATCCGGCGTCATCGTCGATGCCGGCGGGCTGATCGTCACCAACAACCACGTCATCGACAAGGCCCAGGAAATCAAGGTCGTCCTGTCGGACCGGCGGGAATTCGACGCCAGGATTGTACTGGCGGACACACGGACGGATATCGCCATCCTGGAGGTCGAAGCCGAGGGGCTGAATCTTCCCTATCTGGCGCTTGGTGATTCGGACTCGCTGGAAGTCGGCGACCTGGTCGTCGCGATCGGCAATCCCTTCGGGATCGGTCAGACCGTGACCAGCGGCATTGTGTCGGCGCTTGCCCGCACCTCCATCGGCATCAGCGATTTTCGATCATTCATCCAGACCGATGCGGCGATCAATCCGGGCAATTCCGGCGGCGCGCTGGTCGCAATGGATGGCAGGCTCGTCGGCGTGAATACGGCGATCTTCTCCAAGACGGGCGGATCCCTTGGTCTGGGTTTCGCCGTGCCCAGCAACATGGTGCGCAGCGTCCTTGAAAGCGCCGTATCCGGCAAGCCGCTGATCCGGCCGTGGCTCAGCTTTACCGGCAAGCCGGTAACGCCTGAAATTGCGTCGGCGCTGGGGCTGGACAGGCCCGTGGGCGTCCTGGTGGAGCGAATCCACCAGAATGGTCCGGCGGAGAACGCGGGCGTGAAGGTCGGCGACGTCGTTGTGGCGGTCGGCGATCACGAAGTGGACGATGTCCAGGCGCTGCGGTTCCGCATCGCGACACGGCCAATCGGGGATTCGGTCGATCTGCGTGTCGTGCGGCGGGGAACCCCGCGAACCATCCGTTTCAGTCTGGTGGCGCCGCCGGAAGATCCGCCCCGGAACCTGACATTGCTACGGGGGCGCAACCCGTTCGCCGGTGCGACCGTCGGTAACCTGTCGCCGGCGCTCGGCGCGGAACTGGGCGCGGAGGACCTTGTTGAAGGGGTGGTGCTGCTGGGTATCCAGCGTGGCTCGACTGCTGAGCGGCTGGGCCTGCGCCCTCAGGATATCATTCGTGAGGTCAATGGCAGGCGGATCGACCGTGTCATGGATATCGAAAGCATCGTGGCGCAGCCGCAGGAACGGTGGCGCGTCGTCCTGACCCGCGGAGACCGGACCTTGCAGTTCGAGGTCGCAGGGTAGTGGCGCGGCCGTCTCCCGGCCTGTTCGAGCAGGAGGCGCCGCGCCCGCTGGCCGACAGGCTGCGCCCGGCCGCGCTCGATACGGTCGTCGGGCAGGACCACCTGCTGGGGCCGGAGGGGGCGATCCGGCGTATGGTGGAAGGGGGGCGGCTGGCCTCCATCATCCTCTGGGGGCCGCCGGGGACCGGCAAGACCACCATCGCGCGGTTGCTGGCCGCGCATACGGACCTGGAATATGAATCGCTTTCCGCCGTTTTTTCAGGTGTCGCAGACCTGCGGAAGGTATTCGAGCGCGCCCGGGAACGCCGCGCCATGGGGAAGGGGACGCTGCTCTTCATCGATGAAATCCACCGCTTCAACAGGGCGCAGCAGGATGGCTTTCTGCCCTATGTCGAGGATGGAACGATCATTCTGGTCGGCGCCACGACCGAAAACCCCAGCTTCGAGCTGAATGCCGCCCTGCTGTCGCGCGCCCAGGTCTTCGTGCTGAACCGCCTCGGTGTCGAGGCGCTGGAAATCCTGCTGGTCCGGGCCGAAACGGATACCGGCAAGACATTGCCGCTCGATCCCGATGCGCGGATGGCGCTGAAGGCCATGGCCGATGGCGACGGCCGGTTCCTGCTGAACCTGGCGGAGGAACTCTTCGTCATGGATATCGCCGCGCCGCTCGATTCGGCGGGGCTGGCGGCGACGGTTCAGCGCCGCGCCCCTGTCTACGACAAAAGCCAGGAAGGCCACTACAACCTGATCAGCGCGCTGCACAAATCCCTGCGGGGCTCGGATTGCGATGCCGCGCTCTACTGGCTGGCGCGTATGCTCGACGGTGGCGAGGACCCGCGTTTCATCGCACGGCGGCTGCTGCGCTTCGCGTACGAGGATGTTGGCCTGGCCGACCCGCAGGCGGCGGTGCAGGCGCTGACCGGCTGGGAAACCTATGAACGGATCGGCTCGCCGGAAGGGGAATTGGCGCTGGCCCAGGTCGTTATCTTTCTGGCGACGGCGCCAAAGTCGAATGCTGCCTACAAGGCATATGGCGCGGCCCGGCGCGCGGCGAAGGAAACCGGATCGCTGATGCCGCCGATGCATATCCTGAATGCGCCGACGAAGCTTATGCAGGAACTTGGCTATGGCAGTGACTACGCCTATGACCATGATGCGCCGGATGGATTTTCGGGACAGAATTACTTTCCCGACGGCATGCCGCGGAAACAGCTGTATTGCCCGGTCGAGCGCGGTTTTGAACGGGACCTGACGAAGCGGCTGGATTACTGGTCCCGGCTGCGGTCGAAACGGGCGAACGGGGAGGGCGACGACGTATGAAAATGATTCTCGCGATTGCCATGGGCGGCGCCGTCGGCGCCGTTGCGCGGCATTTCGTGGCCGCGCAGGTCACGCACTGGATGGGGGCGGGTTTTCCCTGGGGCATCCTCACAGTGAATATACTGGGTTCCTTCCTGTTGGGGGTGCTGATAGAGACCATGGCGCTGGTCTGGTCGCCGACCCAGGAAATGCGCGCTTTCCTGATCGTCGGCTGTCTTGGCGCGTTTACGACCTTCTCCGCCTTTGCCATGGATATCGTGTTGCTGGATGAACGCGGGCAGGTTCTCGGCAACGCTATCTATATCGGCTCGTCGGTCGGGCTGTCGGTCCTGGCGCTGATCGGCGGGCTGCACCTGATGCGGGTCATCCTCGCGTGAGTTCCGTTGAGATTCGCGAAGTCGGTCCGGAAGATGACGATGTGCGGCTGGACCACTGGTTCAAGCGCCATTTTCCGATGATCGGCTACGGCCGGCTGCAAAAGCTGCTGCGGACCGGTCAGGTTCGGGTCGAGGGGCGCCGGGCCAAACCGGGGCTGCGCCTTGCGACGGGGCAATCGGTCCGGGTGCCGCCGCTGGACACCGGGCCGGATTCCGCCGCTCCGCGCCCGCCGCGCCGGGCGCTGGAACTGAGTGACAGGGATGCGGAATTCGCGCGGTCCCTGGTGATCTTCCGCGACGACGATGTGCTGGCGATCAACAAACCCGCGGGGCTGGCGGTGCAGGGGGGCACCGGCACGCTCCGGCATATCGACGGGATGCTGGATGCGCTGCAATTCGACGCCGCGGAGCGGCCGCGACTTGTGCACCGGCTCGACCGGGATACCAGCGGGGTGATGCTGCTGGCCCGTAACCGCAAGGCCGCGGCGGCGCTGGGCAAGAGCTTCCAGGGGCGGGACGCGCGCAAGATTTACTGGGCGCTCGTCATGGGCGTCCCGCGGCCGGAGCGCGGCAAGGTCGACCTTGCCATCGGCAAGACGCCGGGGCGGATGGGCGAACGTGTTTCACCCGATGCCGAAGACGCAAAGCGGGCGGTGACATTGTACCGGGTGCTCGAACGGTCGGCCAACCGCCTGTCCTGGGTGGCGTTCTGGCCGCAGACCGGGCGGACTCACCAGATTCGCGTCCACGCGACGGCAATGGGCCATCCGGTGCTGGGCGACGGGAAATACGGCGGAGCCGACGCTTTCCTGCCGACCGACGAGGTTGCCAGGCAGTTGCACCTGCATGCGCGTGAGATCCGACTGCAGCATCCGACGCGGCATGGCTTCATCCATGTCGCGGCCGATCTGCCGCCGCATATGCGGGATACCTGGACGATGTTCGATTTTTCGTCCGGTTTTCCCGGGGATCCTTTTGAGGAAATTGAATGACAATTGACGCGGCGACCATTCGTCTGGTCGTGTTCGACTGCGACGGCACCCTCGTGGACAGCCAGCATGCCATTGTCGAGGCGATGATCCAGGCATTCGCCGTCCACAGCCTGCCCCTGCCGGATGCGGAATCGGTACGGCGGGTTGTCGGGCTGGCGCTACCGGAGGCTGTCGCCCGGCTGATGCCGCCGGAAGCCCTGGAACGGCTCGATTCCGTCACGACAGCCTACAAGGACGCCTTTACCGGTATCCGCCAGCGCCCCGGTCACGAGGAGCCGCTTTATCCGGGAACGCGCGATGCCCTGAAATTTCTGCTTGAGAGCGGCGCGG
Organism: Alphaproteobacteria bacterium; assembly: GCA_040905865.1. Classification (NCBI taxonomy): domain Bacteria; kingdom Pseudomonadati; phylum Pseudomonadota; class Alphaproteobacteria; species Alphaproteobacteria bacterium. The sequence goes on along the minus strand of JBBDQU010000075.1, from coordinate 56,135 downwards.
TGCTTGGCGTGGCGACCGGCAAGTCGCGGCAGGGTCTGCATAGGGTACTGGAAGTGCACGGCTTGCGGGACAGTTTCATCACCCTGAAGACCGCGGATGACGGTCCCGGCAAACCAAACCCGCATATCCTGCTGGCTGCCATGGCGGAAACCGGCGCAACGCCGGAAACCACAGTGATGATCGGGGACACAACCTACGATATCGAAATGGCGGTTCGTGCCCGCGCCCTGTCAATTGGCGTGGCATGGGGGTATCATCCGAGCAACGAATTGACGGTGGCGGGGGCGCTGCACATCGCGAAGCAGTATGGGGACTTGCCTGCATTGATCGCGAATTTATGGGAGACAGGATCATGAAGCTGGGAACGATACTGAAAATGGTCGGCGTGCTGATCGTCGCCGTCGTCGTGGCGGGTGTCGCCATCCTGATGTCGATGGATTTTAATTCCTATAAGCCTGAAATCATCGCCGAAGCGAAGAAGGCTACAGGCCGCGACCTGAAGATCGAGGGCGATATCGGCCTCGCCGTCTCGCTGACTCCGTCACTGGAAGTCAATGGCGTCAGTTTTTCCAATGCGGCCTGGGGCTCCGAGCCGGATATGGCTAAGGTCGAGCGATTCGAAGCGCGGATCGCCATTCTGCCGTTGCTGTCCGGCACGATCGATATACAGCAGATCGTTCTGATCGGCGCCGATATCCTGATCGAAAAGAATGAACAGGGCGAATTCAACTTCGCCTTCGAACCGGAAGGCGGCGCCGCGCCGGCGGCATCCGACGCGGCATCGGCGGAAGCTTCGTCGGACGGTGGGGTGACAATCCCGGTCATTCGCGCCGTGACAGTCGAAAAGGCCCGGCTGATCTACAAGGATGCGGGCACAAAACAGACCATCACGATGGTCGTCGATGCGTTGACGCTCAAGGGCGATGGGCTGGACAGCCCGCTGGACGTCAATTTCGAGGGCTCCTATAACGACAACCCGATTGCCATGAATGGCACGGTGGGCGCTCCGGAGGCGATGATGGCGGCCGGAACGCCGTGGCCCGTGACGCTGGACATAACGGCGGGTGGGGCGACGATCGGCCTGAAGGGCGCGATTGCCGATGTCGCGGCGGGTCGCGGCCTGGATCTGGCGCTGAGCGTGAATGGCGAAAGCCTGGAGACCCTGTCGCCGCTGGCCGGCTCTCCGGTCCCGCCGCTCGGGCCTTATAGCGTCGAGGCCAAGATAACTGGCGATGCCGACAAGGCGATTACATTTTCGGGACTGGCCGTGAGGATCGGCGGCAGCGACCTTTCGGGCACGGCTACGGCGAACCTGACCGGCAATGTGCCGGCGATCGACGCGGACCTGAAGTCGACCCGGCTTGATGTCGCCGACTTCGTGAAGGCGGGCGGCCCGGCCGAATCCGGCGGGCAGGGTGCTGCGGCGCCCGCGACCGGCGGGGGCGCCGCGAACGATGGCCGGGTCTTCCCGGACGATCCGCTGCCACTCGACGGGCTGAAAGCGGTCAACGCCGACGTAAAAATGGCGATTGAGACGCTTGCTGCCGCGGTTCAGGTGACAAATGTCGCCGTGGCCCTGTCGCTCAAGGGCGGCGACCTGAATATTTCCTCGCTAAAGGGCGTAGTTGCCGACGGTGAACTGGACGGCAGTGTTAGGCTGAACGGCGCCCAGGCGACGCCGACGCTGGATACGGCGATGAAAATCACGCAGTTCGACGCGGGCAAGTTCCTCGCCGACCTGGAAATCACCGACCTGCTGGAAGGCAAGGTAAACGTTATTATCGACGTCAAGGGGCAGGGTGGCTCGGTACGCAGCCTCATGGCCGGTCTGAACGGCAAGACCCAGCTGGCGATGGGGGCCGGGCGGATGAAGAGCACCGCGCTGGATACCTATGTCGGCGGGCTCGGCAAGATCATGACGCAGATGTTCGCCGGCACGAAAAGCGAATACACGGTGGTCAATTGCGCGATCAGCCATTTCGATATCGTGAAGGGGCTGGCCACTAGCAAGGTGCTTGTCTTCGACACCGAATACGTTGCCATCGGCGGCGGGGGCACGGTCAACCTCGCCACCGAGGCGCTTTCCATCGATATCGATCCGCAGCCCAAATCGGCGACGGTGAACACGGCCGTGCCGGTCGAAATTCGCGGCACGCTGGCGAATCCGTCCTACGGCGTGAACAAGCTGGCGGCGGCGCGGAAGATCGGCGGGCTGGTCGGCGGCATCGCCTTTCCGCCGGCACTGCTTCTCGGTCTTGGCGAAATGGGTGCCGGTGAAACCAGCTCCTGTCTTGGCGGCGAGACGAAGCCGGCGGCGCAGCAGCCGGCACAGGACAGTGGCAATCCGGTCGGCGATGCGGTCAAGGGCGTCACGGACGGCGTCGGCGGCTCAATCAAGAAGCTGTTCGGCAACTAGAGCGGTCAGGGGTGAAGCGATTCTACACGGAGGCCGCCGTCCGGGAGACGTCGGCGGGGGCGTATTGCGTTGCGCTGGACGGGCGGGTCATGCGGACCCCCGGCCGGGAACTGCTCAGCCTGCCGAACCGCGCGCTGGCCGAGGCCATAGTCCGCGAATGGGCGGAACAGCCCGAGAAGATCGATCCGAAAGCGATGCCGATGACCCGGTTCGCGAATACGGCAATCGACCGGGTGCGTCCGCGGCGGGATACAGTGGTCGATGAAATAGCCGCCTATGGCGAGACCGACCTGCTGTGCTACCGCGCGGATGGTCCGGAATCGCTGGCGGCGCTGCAGGACGAGATATGGCAACCCCATCTGGACTGGGCGGCGGAACGCTATGGCGCCCGGATGCTGGTTACACGGCAGGTCCTGCATGTTGCGCAGCCGCCGGATTCGCTCTCGGTGTTGCGGGATGCGGTGGCGCAACGGAACGACTTCACCCTGTCGGCCCTGCATACGCTGACGGCGATCCTGGGGTCCGTGGTCCTGGCGCTGGCGGTGTCCGAAAGGCGGCTCGATGCGGCAGCCGCGGCGGCTGCCAGCCTTGTCGACGAACTCTGGCAGGCGGAAAAATGGGGACACGATCACGAAGCCGTATCCCGCCGGGACGCCGTTCAGGCCGAAATAGCCAGTGCTGCGCGCTTTCTGGCGGTTTCGGAGGCATAGCAGGCTTGCCGCGACCGGCGGCGAATGCGATTTTTCGGCAAAACATCGGGGGAATGCATGTCCGATATCATCCGCCAGCTGGAAGTAAAGCGCGATGCGGCGCGGCAGGGCGGCGGCCAGCGCCGCATCGACAGCCAGCACGCCAAGGGCAAGCTGACGGCCCGGGAACGGATCGACGTCTTTCTGGACGAAGGGACGTTCGAGGAATGGGGCATGTTCGTCGAGCATACCATCACCGATTTCGGCATGGCTGACCAGAAAGTCCCCGGCGACGGCGTCGTCACCGGGCATGGCCGGGTTAACGGGCGTCCGGTCTTCGTCTTCAGCCAGGATTTCACGGTTTTCGGCGGTTCGCTGTCCACCGCGCATGCGGGCAAGATCTGCCGGATCATGGACCAGGCGATGAAGGTCGGCGCGCCGGTGATCGGGCTGAACGATTCCGGCGGCGCGCGCATTCAGGAAGGCGTCGCCTCGCTGGCGGGTTATGCCGATGTGTTTCAGCGCAATGTCATGGCGTCGGGCGTGATTCCGCAGATTTCCGTGATCATGGGCCCCTGCGCCGGCGGGGCGGTGTATTCCCCGGCGATGACCGACTTCATCTTCATGGTGAAGGACAGTTCCTACATGTTCGTTACCGGCCCGGACGTGGTGAAGACGGTGACGCATGAGGAAGTGACCCATGAGGATCTTGGCGGCGCCGTGACCCATACGACCAAGTCCAGCGTCGCCGACCTGGCCTTCGACAATGACGTCGAAACCCTGCTGCAATTGCGGCGCTTCATGAGTTTCCTGCCGTCCTCGAACCGGGAAAAGCCGCCGGTGCTGCCGACCGACGATCCGCATGACCGGGCCGAGATATCGCTGGATACGCTGGCGCCGGTGAACCCGAACCTGCCCTATGACATCAAGGAACTGATCGTAAAGATCGTCGACGAAGGCGATTTTTTCGAATTGCAGCCGGATTATGCGGGCAATATCGTGATCGGCCTGGCGCGGATGGAAGGATCGACCATCGGCATCGTCGCCAATCAGCCGATGGTGCTGGCCGGCTGCCTGGATATCGCCTCGTCGCGCAAGGCGGCGCGCTTTGTCCGGTTTTGCGACTGCTTCAACATTCCCATCGTCACCCTGGTCGATGTTCCCGGCTTCCTGCCCGGGACGGCGCAGGAATATGGCGGCATCATCAAGCACGGCGCCAAGTTGCTGTTCGCCTTCGCGGAAGCGACGGTGCCCAAGGTGACGCTGATTACCCGCAAGGCCTATGGCGGCGCCTATGACGTGATGAGCTCCAAACACCTGCGCGGCGACGTGAACTACGCCTGGCCGAATGCGGAAATCGCCGTGATGGGGCCGAAGGGCGCGGTGGAGATCATCTTCCGCGAGGATATCGGCAATGCGGGGGCGATTGAAAAGCGCACCGAGGAATACCGGACGAAATTCGCCAATCCCTTCGTCGCCGGGTCGCTGGGCTATATCGACGACGTCATCATGCCGCACAATACCCGTCGCCGCATTGCCGGGGCGCTGCGCATGCTGCGCGACAAGCAACTGGAAAATCCGTGGAAGAAACACGACAACATTCCGCTGTAGCGGCGCAAAGGCGCCTGCGCTGGTTTGCCCTGCACCTGATCGGATACGTTATCGTCGCGGCCGGGGCGTTCGGGCTGCACCTGATGCTCCAGCCGGCAACGCCCTGGTTCCTGCTGCCTGTGGTGGGATGGGGCGCGGTTCTGGCGCTGCATGTGGCTTACGTTATGGGTCTTTTCAGGGTATTCTCGAATAAATAACGCCACATGAAACCCAAGAGGCCGCTCCATGCCCGAAATCCGCATCGACCTGTACAGCGATACCCAGACCCGTCCCACCCCCGGCATGCGCCAGGCCATGGCCAATGCCGAAGTGGGTGATGAACAACGCGGCGAAGACCCGTCGACCAACCGGCTCTGCGAGATGACAAAGGCACTGCTGGGCAAGGAAGCAGCGGTCTTCATGCCGTCGGGCACCATGTGCAACCAGATCGCGATCCTGGTGCAGTGCAATCCGGGCGACGACATCATTGCCGACAGGACGGCGCATATCATCAATTCCGAAGGCGGCGGCCCGGCGGTGTTCGCCGGCGCGATGATCCGCCCGGTCGATGGCGTTCGCGGCGTGTTCCAGCCGGACCAGGCGGAAGCCGCGATCCGCAAGGCCCGCCGCCATGCGCCGCGCAGCCGCATGATCGCGATCGAGCAGACGGCGAATGCCGGCGGCGGCACGGTCTGGCCGCTGGATACCATTCGCGGCGTCGGCGATGTGGCGAAGAAGCACGGCCTGGTGATGCATATGGATGGCGCGCGATTGCTGAACGCCGCGGTGGCATCCGGCGTGCCGGCGCGGGAGTTTGCCGAACCGTTCGATTCGCTCTGGCTCGACCTGTCAAAGGGGCTGGGCTGCCCGGTCGGCGCCGTTCTGGCCGGCAGCGCCGATTTCGTCGAACAGGCCTGGCAGTGGAAGCAGCGCATGGGCGGTGCGATGCGCCAGTCCGGGGTGATCGCGGCGGCCGGCGTTTACGCGCTGGAACATCACGTGGAACGCCTCGCTGAAGACCATGAAAACGCCCGGTTCTTCGCCGAATCCGTCGCCAATCTGCCGGGTATCAGGGTCGAAACCGACGGGATCGATTCCAACATGGTATTCTTCGATGTCTCGGAAACCGGCATGACCGCGGCCCAGGTGCATGACCGCCTGCTGGAACATGGCGTCCGCATCGGTGAAAATGACCGCACCCGCATGCGCGTTGTGACCCATCTGGACGTTTCCAGGGATCAGGTCGCGGAAGCCGCCGATGCGCTGCGCAGCGTCGTCATGGCGGCGGCGCGGGCCGCCTGATTGCGCCTTACGGCCGGGGTGCGGGCGGCGCCGAGGGCCAGTCGGTAAAGGGGAAGGGCTTTTCTTCGGTATTAAAGGTCAGGAACCGCATGATCTGGTAAAAATACCGGCCAAGATCCTCCCCGAAGGACAGCAGGCGCGGATTGACCTCGCCGCTGATCAGTTTCCAGACAAACTGCAGCACGGCTACTGCGCCGATCACCACTGCCGCGACGTGATACAGCGCGATAAACAACAGCATGAACAGCCCGCGAACCCACGTGCTACGATCCTTGTAGTACTCCTCCTGCGCATCCGATATCCGTTCCGCCATAAGTGTCGTCTCTCCATCCGATAGCTGGGGCGCGGCAGTTTCGCGCCGCACCGGCACTATGGATGTGGCGATGCGATTACGGACGTTCAAGAGGCGGCAATTTGCCCCAACGTCGCGTGACGGGGGCGTTCGAAAATCGTTTACGGTGTTCCGCGGCGGCAATGCTCGGTCTTCCGCCGGGTTTGCCATCTTTTCATGCTTCGTTAACCCGTTTTGCGCTTCAATGTCCGGGATCGATGGGCAATTGAAGGCCGGTTAAGCCATGGCTGATAAACTGACCGCCGCAGACGTCGCGCGGACGATGCAGGACACGTCACCGGAGAGCCGCGAGCAGACGGCGGAGAAGGTCGCGACCGGTTATGCCAAAGGCGCCCTGAGCGATACAGAGCGGAAAATTGCCGAGGATATCTTTCGAGTCATGGTCAAGGACGCCGAGGAACGCGTCCGCGCGGCCCTGTCGAAACAACTGAAGTATGCGCGGGGATTGCCGTCTGATGTCGCCGTCGGCCTTGCCAGGGACGTGAGCGACGTGGTTGCCCTGCCGATGCTGGCGTTTTCCGAGGCGCTATCGGACGCGGACCTGATCGAAATCGTGCGAACCCAGGGCGCCAGCCGGCAGGTCGTCATCGCGGGGCGGGATCTCCTTTCGGAGGCCGTCGCCGAGGCGCTGGTCGAAGACGGCAGCGAAAGCGCGGTCGCTATCCTGGTCGGCAACGAAGGGGCCGAACTGGGCGAGGTGGTCATGCATAAGGTCATTGATCGCTTTGGCGACAGTGAATTCGTGCACGAGCCGCTGGTCCGGCGCAGCATATTGCCGATCGTCGTATCGGAACGGCTGGTCGCGATGGTTTCAGAAAAGCTGCGGGACTATATCGTCACGCATCACGATCTTTCGGAGGACGTGGCAAGTGACATGGTCATTCAAAGCCGCGAGCGTGCGACCCTGGGGCTGATCGGCCGCGATGCCGATACCCAGGATATCGAGGCCCTTGTCGGACAGCTTTACCGCAACGGGCGGCTGACGCCGTCGATCATCCTGCGATCGATCTGCGCCGGCGACATCCATTTCTTCGAGGCGGCGCTGGCCCGCCTGTCGGAACTGCCGCTGGTCAATGCCCGGACCCTGATTCATGACGAGGGGGCGCTGGGCCTGAAATCGATTTACAGACGCGCGGGATTGTCCCGGAAGATGTTTCCGGCGTATCGCGTTGCCTTCGACATGGCGCGGGAGAATGAGCACGAGCGGTCGGATATCGACCCGGACGCCGTCATGCGGCGCACCCTGGAACGGGTCCTCACGCATTTCGAGGATATGTTCGACGACAGCAATCACGAAGACATGAATTTCCTGCTGAACAAGCTTGGGAATCTTGCCAACGCGGCCTGAGGGCATGCGGTAAGCCTGCCGGGTGCACTACGTTGAGCACGATCTGATCTATTTCGCGTCCGGCAGTTCCGTCAGAAAAAAGTCCAGCTTCTGCTGGCTGTCATACACATACCACTGCATTCGCTCGAACATTGCGTCGCCGCAATGCCCGTACTGCGCGCCGTACTGGCGGATGAATTCCGGATCCCGTGCGGCTGAATCCCGTTCCGTGGCGTAGAATTCGAACACGTCATTGTCGAATTTCCGCGCGATTTTCCGGACCAGAACGTCGATGTCGTTCTGCAGGCGGTGGAGCAGCTTTTTTCTGTTGTCCGGCAGGGCGGACCAGGAGTCGCTTTCCGCGCAGATCTGCAGGATTGAGGACGCCTGCGTCAGGGCGTATAGATTGCTGAACATCTGGTCCGGCAATACCTGCGGCGGTTTCGCCACGGCGGACGCTGCGGCCAGGCTTCCGGCCAGAACGAATGTCGCTGCAATGCGCATGTGCCCTCGGGGGTTCAGATTCACCACTCACGAACCATATTGTAACATGACCACAGGCTGACAAGCCACGCCGCCGGAGGGGCGAGCCAGGCCGCGCGATGTCTCGTTAGCCGCCGGCCCGATATTTGAAAGGTATGGGTTATGGCCGATCAGGACAACAAATACGCGCAGCGACGAAGGATGCGGATCATGCATCTCCACCTTGTCGCCTATGTGACTGGCGTTCTCGGCTTCATGATCTCCGACTACCTGACGCCGGGGCCGTTGTGGTTCCATTGGCCCGCGATGGCATGGGGGGTCGTGATGGGCGTGCATTTCCTGTACTGCAAGACCCTGCAACTGGGCGGAAACGAAGCCTGGGCGGACGAGCGGGCCGCCGATATCCGCGGGAAAAGTTATGATGTGGGTCATATACGGTCGATCCACGCCGCGCCTAAACTCTGGCAGAAGGCGGAAAAAAGGACGAATAGGCCCGTGCCAGGGGGCCCGGCTGACCGCTGTATAGGAGGATTGGGGAAAATGCATGCTAAAGATATCATGACCGCAAACGTGGTAACCGTGACCCGGGACATGAGCGTTCCCGATATTGCCAGCCTGTTGCTGACCCGCAATATCAGCGGCGTGCCCGTCGTGGATGACAACGGCGCCGTTGTCGGGATTGTCACCGAGGGAGATCTGATCCAGCACGAGGATACGGGCGAAGCCGGTGAGCGGCACACCTCATGGTGGCTGCGCCTGTTCGGCGAGCCGTCCGATTCGGCCGGGCATTATATCAAGACCCATGGCAAGCGGGCGGAGGACGTCATGACGCGCGATGTCGTTTCGGTGGATGCCGAAACGCCTGTCGGCGATATCGCCCGCATCATGGCGGAGCGCCATATCAAGCGCGTTCCGGTCATGTCCGATGGCGCACTGGTCGGCATCGTCAGCCGCTCCAACCTGCTCCGTGGCGTGGTGACGCGCGACACGGTCGAGTCGCCGACCGCCGATGACCGCTCGATCAAGGAGGCGATCCTGAAAGAGGTCAACGACCAGCACTGGGTATCGCACGGCACGCTGAATGTTATCGTTTCCGGCGGCGTCGTGGAGTTATGGGGCTGGGTTGAATCCGCGGAGGAACGGCATGCACTGGTCGTGCTGGCCGAAGGCATGGACGGGGTAAGGCGCGTCGAGGACCACCTCGGATCGATCCCGCGTTACCTGGAAGCCACCTGACCGGGCATATGCTGACCCTGCTTACTTGGGCGGCGGCTTCATGCCCGGGGGCACCTTGTTCCACGGGTTCATGTCCCGTGTCGCCAGGCCCGGATACGCCCTGGCGATCGCCAGCAGGCGCCGCGAATAATACAGCCAGGCGAGGATGAGGACGATGGCGATGGCCACCATAACGGCGAAATCGACGTCGTGTTGGCGTTCGGGAAAGCCCTCGATCAGGAAATAGAGCGACAGGACAATCGGGGCCGTCAGTGAATACAGGGCGGCGCCGGGGCTTTTCCAGACATTGACAACGATGGCGCAGACGACAAGCGAGCTTGCATACATCGCGACGGCAAGGCCCGCTAACTGTCCGTTGCGGAACAGGTTGACCACGAAGGACGTCAGATAAAGGGTCGCCGGCGCCGCCAGGATGAAGCCGTAAAGGAAGAGTTCCTTGTCAGCCTGGTCGCGCATCAATTTCGAGACCGGGATGAAATAGGGCGTCTTGTCCGCATCCCAGCAGTATTTCCTGACGTATTTGTGCCATTCTACCATTGCTTGTCCCCGAACCGTTGCGCCGCGGGTCGTATTGTCAGAGCAGCCACGCCCAGAAATTGAAGGTGTGGAAGATGATGACCAGGACGGCGACCATGATGACGACGGCAATGCTGGTAAAGACGACCTGCCCCTTTGCATCTTCTTCATGCTTCAGGGCCGTATCGTCCATTTGCCGGTTCATCAGTTGCGTACTGTTGCCGCGTTTGGCCTCGTTTGAACCGTCGCCGAATGAGGCATCGATGTTTTCCATGATTTCGCGGCGGGCGATTTTTTCCGCCTCGCTTTCAATCACGTAACACGGGAAGTCGTTCCCGCGCGGCCCGAAGACTTTGTAAAACACCTGCAGCCAGACGGAGAAACCGGATACGGCGGCAAGAAGCAGGCCGAAGACCAGGATGGACTTGATCGCCCAGCGATGGCTCAGCCCGACCAGCGACGACGACTGTTCGTTGGTTTCATAGGCATTGGCTGCGTATTCGATCGAGAAATAGGCGACGATCAGGCAGAACGGGATCATGAAGACCGAAACGCCGATCAGTTCGATCCAGGCCTGTTTGTAATTGCTCAGCTTTTCTCGGACGAGATCGACCCGGACCTGGCGGTTGTAGACGTAGCCGTAACCCAGGACGAGCGCGAATGTCGCCACATGGAAATGCCACTCGAGTTCCTGCAGCAGGGTCGACCGGAATGGCAGCCATTCCAGCAGGTTGCCGTACATCCAGTCCCTGGCCGCAAGCATGTCGTTGTTCAGCAGGAAATCGCCGACGAACTTCAGGACCTTCCGCTGGAAAACATCCCAGACCGTAATCAGGACCATCGGGATCAGGAAAAGCGACGCCCATTGGCCGATGGTTGACGACAGGCGCCCCAGCTTTTCGCTCAGCACCAGAATATTGGGGATGTCGCGGGATGCGGATGCCTGGATCGATTCTTGACTGGACATAAGTTCGATCTCCTCAGTTCAATCCGGGAAGCCAAAGCGCCATGGTCGGAATCATGATAACGAACAACAGGGCGATCAGCTGAAGAATGACGAAGGGAATGATGCCACGGTAAATGCTCATCAGGTCGACCTCTCGAGGGGCGATGCCCTTGAGGTAGAACAGCGCATAGCCGAAGGGCGGCGTCAGGAAGGATGTCTGAAGGTTGATTGCGATCAGGACCGTGAACCAGTAGATCGTCGCCCGGTTTTCCAGCGGCACGTGGTCGCCAAAATCCAGCGTTGCGACCATCGGCGCGAAGACCGGCAGGATGATGAGGGTGATTTCGACCCAGTCCAGGAAGAAACCAAGGATGAACACGATCCCCATGATCAGGAACAGCAGTCCCCAGGACGTGAGATTGGCGTGCCGGATCAGATCTTCGATGACGTCATCGCCGCCCAGCGACCGGAAGACATAGGCAAAGCAGGTCGCGCAGATGATGATGAAAAATATGAACGAGATGGTCAGGCCGGACGACTGGCAGACCGAATTGATCATGCCCCTGTTCAGGCGACGGTTGTAGAGGGCGATGAGCGTTGCGCCGAAGGCGCCTACCGCTCCCGCCTCGCTGGGGGTTGCCCAGCCGAGCAGGATGGATCCCTTGATCAGCGCGATCAGGAACACCGGCGGAAAGAAACTGCGCACCAGCAGGCCCGGCATTTCGTTGCGCGGCACATAAAGTTCATTCTCGGAAAGAGGTGGCGCGACGCTCCTGTCGATGCCCGCGTATACGGCAATGTAAATGACATAGCTGGCGGCCAGGAACAGGCCCGGCATGAGCGCGGCGAGGAAAAGGTCGCCCACCGAAATGGAGAGCAGGTCGGCCATGATGATCAGCATGATGCTGGGCGGGATCAGGATGCCCAGCGTTCCGGATGCGCAGATAACGCCGGTCGCCAGTTCATGCTTGTAGCCCTGTTTCAGCATGCTGGGCAGCGCCAGCGCCGTCATCATCGTGACCGACGCGCCGATGATGCCGGTCATCGCTGCGAGGACCGTGCCCATCACGGCCACGGCGACCGCCAGACCCCCGGGAACCTTTTTCAGCAGGACCTGACAGACATACAGCATGTCGTTGGCGACGCCGCTGCGCTCCATCATCACGCCCATGAAGACGAATGTGGGCACCGCGACAAGCACCAGATTCTCTGCCGCCTGGCCCCATATTCGGGGGAGGAAATTGAAAAATTCGACAATGGAGAAAATGTCGAAAGCGTAACCGATAAAACCGTAAATCAACGATAGGCCGCCAAGAATAAAGGCGACGGGATAGCCCGAAAATAATAGTATCGCGAGACTCGCGAACATGAACAAGGGTAGGAAATCGATAATAATATCGATGAGTTCCATGACTTTTGCCTCTCCTGATCCGCCTGAAGCCTGTTCCTTTGGCCTATTTTATTATTTCCCGGCATTTTTTGCCGGTGATTATTTGTACAGTATTGGCGGGTCGTTTCTTATTTTACGTAACCGGCCCCGACGGGAGCTGTGTATCGAAATCCTTTTCCATGGCCGTTGAAAAATGCTGGAGCCCTTTGGACCAAGGACTCCAGCAATATTCAAGCTAGCGCATGTTCAGGAAATTCTACGTAGTACGACCTTACTGGTAGGTGCCTTTCAGGTACTGGGCATCGCCCCAGACCTTGTACTTGGCGCGGAAGTCATAGAAGTGGTCCGCAACCTTCTTGAAGATCGGATCGCTTGCGGAATCTTCCTTCACGACTTCGAGCCAGGCGGTTTCGAACGCCTTCAGGGTTTCATCCGGCCAGCGACGAATCTCGACCCCATGCTTTTCCTGCATTTCCTGCATGGCGCCGAAATTCTTTGCCTCTGTTTCGGCATAGGTATGCATGACCGATTCACCCAGGGCGACCTCAATGATGCGCTTCTGCTGGTCGCTGAGCTTGTTCCAGGCCGTCTTGTTCACCAGAAACTCGTTTACAGAAACCTGCTGATGCCAGCCCGGGAAGTAGTTGTACTTCGCGGCCTGGTAGAAACCGAGCTGGATGTCCATGGCGGGCATCGAAAATTCGGTGGCGTCGATAACGCCGCGTTCCAGTGCCGGATAAATATCCGCGGCGGCAAGCAGCTGCGTCTGCACGCCCAACTTGGCCATGACCTTGGCGCCGAGACCGAAGAAGCGCATCTTCAGGCCCTTGACCTGCTCCAGCGAGGTGATTTCATTCTTGAACCAGCCGGAGGTTTCCGGGCCGATTGACGCGCCGTCGAATCCAATCAGATCGTGCTTGTCGTAAATTTCATTGCGCAGTTCCTGGCCGCCGCCGAACCACTTCCAGGCCAACATTTCGCCGATCTGCGGGCCGAACGGAACGGTTGTGAAGAACGCCAGCGCCGGATATTTCGCGGTGTGATAGCCTGGCGTGGTCCAGCATGATTCGACCGAACCCTTGGACGCCGCGTCGAAACATTCCAGTGCCGGCACAAGCGCACCCGGCTCGAAGAACTTGATGTTGATATCGCCGCCGGACATGACGTCGACGTTATCCACGAAGCGGACGCCCGATGTGCCGAGATGCGCCAGGCTGCTGCCGAAGGTGCTCTGCATTTTCCAGCGGACCTTCGCGGCATCCGCCGGGCCCGTGGCGGCGAGACCGATCCCGCCTACCAGACCGAACGCGATGCCGGCCTTCATAAGTTTCTTGAAATCCATACCTGTTACCTCCCTGGGTAATCTATTGCTGCGTCAATATTCAGCGCCGCGCTATTTCCTGAACATTATTATTATTGTATTTTTTGTTCGAACACGCGCCACAGGATAAAAAGGCTACCCCAGCAGAAGCAAGTGCTCAAGCGAATACAGCCATATGGAAAGGCGGTATTTCCGTTTTGTTACCGGCATGCAGCGGAAAACTGAGTCGGGTTGCGTCTATTGGATGTATTCGTGGCGTGGTAGAAATTATTGTCCCGCTGGCGGTATGCGTCGCCCCCGTATTTCCGCTCCTTTTCGGCGAATGCCGCCGCGTGTCACGATTTTGACCAATTTCGGCCTGACGGGCGATTGCCATGTATCGGGTCTGGGTATATAAGGCACGCCGCGGCGGGGAGTAGCTCAGCCTGGTAGAGCACTACGTTCGGGACGTAGGGGCCGGAGGTTCGAATCCTCTCTCCCCGACCATTTCACTGGTCGCCATAAGCCGCGGTTGAATGTCGGCCTCATTTATTCCGGGCAGGTGGACGATGACGCAGGACAGCCCCTATGTGTTTCGCGCCAGCGCCGCGCCGCTGGTCGCCGCAAGCCCCACGCTGAAGGTGAAGGAAGCGCAAATGCCGGACGGCATGATCGTGCGGTACCAGGAACGCAGCCCGGGCGGCGCGCAGCGCGACACATGGTGCGAAACCGGGCACAGCGCCTATGTCATTTCCGGTCGGCTGCGCTACGAGTTTCCCGACCATGCGGTCGAGGTGGGGCCGGGCGATATCGTCCACATCCCGGCGGGATACGATCACCGCCACCGGCCGCAGGCCGTCGGAGACGAACCGGCGCGGTATTTCATCACTGAATTTTCATAATCGGCGCCTATCGCTTTTCCGCCGTTCGGGGGTATATCCATAGTTCGGATAGGTGATGTTGCGGGGCTGCCGCCCGGGGAAAGCAGAGGGTCCATGTCAAATATGATACAGCGGCGGAAAACGGTTTCCGTGATGGTCGGAGACGTCGCTATTGGCGGCGGCGCGCCGATCGTCGTGCAGTCCATGACCAATACCGACACGGCCGATGTCGACGCGACGGTGGCGCAGACCGCGGCGCTGGCGCGGGCGGGTTCCGAACTGGTGCGCGTGACGGTGGACCGGCCGGAAGCGGCCCGGGCCATCCCGCATATCCGCGACGGGCTGGACAGGCTTGGTGTCAATGTGCCGCTGGTCGGCGATTTCCATTATATCGGCCACAAGCTGCTGGAGGATAACCCGGCCTGCGCCGAAGCCCTGGCGAAGTACCGGATCAATCCGGGCAATGTGGGTTTCCGCGAAAAGCGCGACACGCAGTTCTCGTCCATGATCGAGACGGCGCTGAAATACGGCAAGCCGGTGCGGATCGGCGTGAACTGGGGCAGTCTGGACCAGGACCTTGCGACCCGCATGATGGACGAGAATGCGAAACGGGCCAATCCGAAGCCCGCCGCCGAAATCACCCATGAAGCGCTGGTCGTGTCCGCCATCGAAAGCGCGAAACGGGCCGAGTCGCTCGGCATGGGACGCGACAGGATCATCCTGTCCTGCAAGGTGAGCGAGGTGCAGAGCCTCATCGCGGTCTACCGGATGCTGGCCGATCGCGGCGACTACGCCCTGCATCTGGGCCTGACCGAGGCCGGCATGGGGTCGAAGGGCATCGTTGCCTCGACCGCCGCGCTCGCCGTGCTGCTGCAGGAAGGCATCGGCGACACGATCCGGATATCGCTGACCCCGGAACCCGGCGGCGACCGCACGCGCGAAGTTGTCGTCGGCCAGGAAATCCTGCAGACGATGGGGTTCCGCTCCTTCGTGCCGCAGGTGACGGCCTGTCCCGGTTGCGGCCGCACGACCAGCACGGTGTTCCAGCACCTCGCGGAACGGATCCAGGGCTATGTCCGCGACCGGATGCCGGAATGGCGCAAGCAGTATACCGGCGTGGAAGAACTGAACCTCGCCGTGATGGGCTGTATCGTGAACGGCCCCGGCGAAAGCAAGCATGCGGATATCGGCATCAGCCTGCCCGGCACCGGCGAGGAACCGGCGGCGCCGGTCTTCATCGACGGCAGGAAGGCGGTCACCCTGCGCGGCGCGGATATCGCCGACCAGTTCAAGGTGCTGGTCGACGAGTATATCGAAAGCCACTACGAAAAGCGGGTCTGAAAGGTCTGATTTGCTCCGTTCGGAAGGCTGCGCTAACGTCGCGGTAGCCGTCGATTGGGCGCGGCGCGATGCATGGCGAATTCAAACAAGATGAAAAACAAGAAAGCTGACACGCTGGACGCGGCGCTGGACCGGGTGACCGACGGCTCGACCGTACTGGTCGCCGGATTTGGTTTCGGCGGCGTCCCCGAAGTGCTGATCGAAGGGTTATGCGGCCGCGGGCTGCGCGGGCTGACGCTGGTCAACAACAACGCCGGCAACGGGCGGATCGGCGTCGCGCGGCTGATCGAGGAAGGCTGCGTCGCCAAGGTGATCTGCACCTTCTCCACCTCGAAGGATTCTTTCGTGTTCACGGACCTGCACGACAAGGGTCTGATCGACCTGGAAATCGTGCCGCAGGGCACGCTGGCCGAACGATTGCGGGCGGCGGGGGCCGGGCTCGGCGGATTCCTGACGCCGACCGCCCTCGGCACCGACCTGGCGGCGGGCAAGCCCGTGATGGAAATCGACGGGCGGGACTATGTCGTCGAGCGGCCGCTGCGGGCCGATTTCGCCCTGATCAAGGCGAAACAGGTCGATCCGCGCGGCAACCTGACCTACCGGATGGCGGCGCGGAACTTCAACCCGGTGATGGCGATGGCGGCGGACTGCACCATCGTGGAAGCGACGGAGGAAGTGCCCCTCGGGTCGATGGACCCCGACACCATCGTGACGCCCGGCGTCTTCGTCGATTGCTATTATATAGCCGGTCCCTACACGCCCGGCACGATTGGGAAACCCGCATCATGACAAACCCGCATCTCCTGACCCGCGAGCAGATGGCCTGCCGCGTCGCGGCCGAACTCCAGGACGGCTGGCTCGTCAACCTCGGCATCGGCATACCGACGCTGGTGGTCAATTACATCCCGGAAGGCCGCGACGTCATTTTCCACAGCGAGAACGGCATTATCGGCATGGGGCCGCGCCCGGAACGCGAGGAGGATATCGACCCCGACCTGATGAGCGCCGGCAAGGGGCCGGTGTCGCTGATCCCCGGCGGCGCCTTCGTCCATCACGCCGATTCCTTTGCGGTGGCGCGCGGCGGGCGGCTGGATGCGGCGGTGCTCGGCGCATTTCAGGTGGCGGTCAATGGCGATCTTGCGAACTGGCGCCTGCCGAATGCGACGCGCGGCAATGTCGGCGGCGCGATGGATATCGCGGTGGGCGCGAAACAGGTCTTTGCGACCATGACCCATACGGACAAGGGCGGCGAACCGAAAATCGTCGAGTCGCTGACCTATCCGCTGACGACGCAGCGCTGCGTCACCAAGATATTCACCGACATGGCGGTGGTCGCCGTGACGCCGGAAGGGTTCGTGCTGGAGGAAGTGGCCCCCGGCTTCACGGTTGACGAAATCGTCGCGGCAACCGGCGCACGGCTGATCCTGCCGGATACGATCGGCACGATCGCCGCCTGACCGGTTCCGGCGAAGCCCCGTCAGTGCGAGGCTTCGGGCCCCGCCGTGATCCGGTGCATGACCCGGCGATAACCATGATAGTCGTTGATCGCCATGTGCTGAACGCTGCGGTTGTCCCATAACCCCAGCGTTCCTTTCCGCCAGCGGAATCGGCAGGTGTGCTCCGGACGCGCGACATGGCTGCGCAGATAGTCCAGCAGGGGCCGGCTTTCCTCCTCGGTCATGCCGACGATGTTCCGCGTGATGCCGTCATAGCTGATATAGATCACGTTGCGTCCGGTTTCCCGGTGTACGCGGACCAGCGGGTGGATCGCCTGGGGCGCTTCCTCCTCCACGGCCTCCACCTTCATCGCGGCGGCGCGGGGCTTTTTCTTGTTGTACTGGTTACGCGTCTGGAGCCCGTTCAGCATCGCCTTCATGCCGTCGGAAAGATTGTCATAGGCCAGCGCGGCATTGGCGAACAGCGTATCGCCGCCGAAGGGGGGCACTTCCTTGGCGTACAGCATGGTGACCCGGACCGGCGTGTCGGTAAACATCTGGTCCGTATGCCAGCTGTCGCCCAGATTCGACACGTCGTCCACATCCTTGATGATGGGGAAGACTTCCGGCTGGTCCGGCAGGCCCCGGATATGGGGGTGCAGGTGGATGTCGCCGAATCGCCGCGCGAAGGCGACCTGTTGCGCCGGGGTGACGTCCTGGTCATGAAAGAAGATTGCGCAGTGATCGAGCAGCGCCTGGTATATTTCGCCGAATGTCTGATCGTCGAGCGGCTGCGCCAGATCGACGCCGGAAACCTCCGCGCCCATGGCGCCCGAGATCGGTTGAATGTCCAGATGGTTGCTTGCCATGTTGACTGCCTCCCAGCATGTCGTCCGTGACGGGCCGCGAATCCCGGGTCAATACGCGCGGTCGATGCAGAAATCGATCAGATTGACGAGCGCCCGCTTGGTTTCCGTCTCCGGAAATATTCCCAGCGCATCCCGTGCGATAGCGCCGTAGTGGCGCGAGCGTTCGATGGTGTCGGACAATGTATTGTACTTGTTCATCAATTCAATGGCGCGGTCCAGGTCGCCATCCTGCTGTTCCATGGATTCCAGGGCCCTGCGCCAGAATTCCCGCTCCGCTTCCGTACCGCGCCGCCAGGCGAGCACGACGGGCAGGGTGATCTTGCCTTCCCGGAAATCGTCGCCGATGGTCTTGCCCAGTTGCGCCTGCTCCGCGGAATAATCGAGCACGTCATCGACGAGCTGAAAGGCGATGCCGAAATTCATCCCGTAGCTTTCCAGCGCCTCGCTCTCCGATGACGGACGTTCGGCCACGACGGCGCCGATCTCCGCGGCGGCTGCGAACAGTTTCGCGGTCTTGGCGCGGATGACGTCCATATAGGCCGCTTCGCTGGTTTCCGTATCGTTGGTGGTCATCAGCTGCATGACCTCGCCCTCGGCGATGGTCGCCGAGGCGTCGGAGAGGATTTTCAGCACGCGGAGCGACCCGTCCTGCACCATGAGCTGGAAGGCCCGCGAAAACAGGAAATCGCCCACCAGGACCGATGCCTGGTTGCCCCAGACCGCCCTGGCGCTGTCCTGGCCGCGCCGCAGGTCGGAATCGTCAACCACGTCGTCATGCAGAAGCGTCGCGGTATGAATGAATTCGACACAGGCGGCGAGGCTGATATGCCGGTCGCCCTGATAGCCGCACAGGTCCGCCGCCGCGAGCGTGATCAGCGGCCGCAGCCGTTTCCCGCCGGCCGCGATGATATGTCCCGCCAGTTGCGGGATCAGCGCCACGGGACTGTCCATCCTGTCCACGATGACCTGGTTGACGCGCTTCAGGTCGTCCGCGACCAGCGTCGTCAACTGGTCAAGTGCCCGCTTGATGCTGTCCCGGCGTGATTGTCCGATGTCTACGACGACCGCCAATGTCCGTTCCCTCTACGCCGCCTCAATGCCGCCTTAATATTGACAGATGCCTCCTGAGCATAGTTCAACCCTCACAACGGTCAAGAGGGGCCGCGGCTTGCCGGCCCCCGGGATGGAGAACGGTATCGTGACGGATCGCTTGTGAAGGAACTCCTGCGCACCACGGACCCTGTCCGGCTGTCCTGGCTGACGGCGCTGCTGGCGGAGCAGAAGATCGAGGCAATCGTCTTCGACACCCATACCAGCATCCTCGAAGGGTCGATCAGCGCGATTCCGCGCCGCCTGCTGGTCGGCGATGCCGATTATGAGGCCGCCCGGCGGCTATTGGCCGATGCGGGTGAACTTGAAACTCAGGGATCCCGGCCGGATACCCTGCTGGGTGGCCGCGTGGCCCTGCGCCAGCACGCCGGCGGTTACCGGGCGGCCATCGATC
The DNA here is from genome assembly GCA_040905865.1 of Alphaproteobacteria bacterium. Classification (NCBI taxonomy): domain Bacteria; kingdom Pseudomonadati; phylum Pseudomonadota; class Alphaproteobacteria; species Alphaproteobacteria bacterium. The sequence continues at coordinate 36,557 of JBBDQU010000075.1, read as the reverse complement.
CCGTGCTTCTGGCGGCGGCGACCCCCGCGGTCGCGGGCCGGGTTCTGGATGTGGGCACGGGTGTCGGGGCGGCCGCCCTGTGTTACGCGTCGCGGACACCGGGCGCGCAGGTTGTCGGCCTCGAAATACAGCCGAACATGGCCGCCATCGCGGCGGACAATACCCGACGCAACGGCTTCGAATCGCGCGTGACGATTGTCACGGGCGATCTGCTGCACCCGCCCGCGGTGCTGGCGCCGGGCGGCTTCGATCACGTTATGGCCAATCCGCCCTATCTGCCCGCCGGGCGCGGCGCGCCGCCGCCCGATCCGTCGAAGGCCATGGCGATGGTCGAGGGGGAAGCCGGCCTGGATGCCTGGATCGGTTTCTGCCTGCGGATGACGGCGCCGAAGGGCAGCGTCACGATGGTGCACCGCGCCGACCGGCTGGACGAAATCCTGGCGCTGCTGCGGCAGCGGGCCGGGGGGATCGTCGTGTTTCCGCTCTGGCCCGGCAGGGGACGCCCGGCGAAGCGGGTGATTGTTCGCGCCCGCCGGGATGTCCATGCGCCGCTGCATCTTTCGGCGGGGCTGACCCTGCACACTGGCGACGGTGATTACACCGAAGAAGCGCTTGCCGTGCTGCGGGACGGGGCGGCATTGACGTTGTGAGGCGCGCCCTCTTGGAATTATTGCCTAACGGGACCACATGGCAGCCATGACAGAAAGTAAAACGTTGCGCCTGATCCGTCGCGTGCCCTGGGCCGGCGAAAAACTGGCGGAAAAACTGAGCAAGCGCCCGCAGGTCGCGGTATTGCGGCTTTCCGGCGTTATCGGCCGGACTGGCGGAATCCGGCGCGGCGGGCTGACCCTGGAGGATCTGGCCGATCCTATCGAGCGCGCGTTCAAGACGCCGCATCTGTCGGCGGTCGCGCTGCTGGTCAATTCGCCGGGCGGGTCGCCGGTGCAATCGGCGCTGCTATCGAAGCGCATCCGCGCGCTCGCGGATGAAAAGAACGTGCCGGTCTATGCATTCTGCGAAGACGTGGCGGCGTCCGGCGGGTACTGGCTGGCCTGCGCCGCCGATGAAATCCATGCGGATGGCGCGTCGGTCATCGGCTCCATCGGCGTCGTCTCGGCCGGATTCGGGTTTCCGGCGCTGCTGGAGAAAATCGGCGTCGAGCGGCGCGTCCACACCGCCGGCGACAAGAAGGCGATCCTCGATCCCTTTCAGCCCGAAAACCCCGAGGATATCGAACACCTGAAGGAATTGCAGCGCGATATCCACGATCAGTTCAAGCAGCATGTGCGCGACCGGCGCGGCGACCGGCTGGCGGCGGATGACGCTGTCCTGTTCAGCGGCGAGTTCTGGACCGGGAACCGGGCGAAGGAACTGGGCCTGATCGACGATATCGGCGACCTGCGCAGCGTCATGCGGGCGAAATACGGCGAAAAGGTGCGGCTGCGGGTCGTCGATAACCGCAAGGGCTGGATAGAGCGGAAATTCGGCCTGCGGGCCGTCTGGGCGGATGATCTGGTCGGCGCCCTGGAAGCGCGGGGCCTGTGGGGCCGCTACGGGCTGTAACCCCTGCTTGACCGCAATTCCCCGCCAGCGCATATAGTCGGCCCATGTTGAGCAAGCTGATCATCCTCGCGGTTGTCATCGCCGCTGTCTGGTACGGATTCAGGCTGTTGACCCGGATCGACCGGCAGCGCCGGCAGAAGCTGGCGCAGGATAAAAAGGACGCCGTATCGGGCGTCGCGGATACGGTCCAGTGTCCCGTCTGCGGCACCTATGTCGCCACAATCGGGGCGGCGGACTGCGGCAAATCCGCGTGTCCCTATTGACCCGGTTGACCCGGTCAGGTGGCGCCGCTAGGTTGCGCCGCACAATTTTATAATGTCTGGCCGGGTCATGGCCCAAAATAACGCTGAAAACAGAAGCTTCCAGTCTCTGATCCTCAAGCTGCACGACTACTGGTCGCGGCAGGGCTGCGTGATTCTGCAGCCTTACGACATGGAGGTCGGCGCGGGGACCTTTCACCCGGCGACGACCCTGCGCGCGCTTGGCCCGAAACCCTGGCGCGCCGCCTATGTGCAGCCGTCGCGCCGCCCGACCGATGGGCGCTACGGCGAAAACCCCAACCGGCTGCAGCATTATTACCAGTACCAGGTTGTCCTGAAACCCTCGCCGCCGGAAAGCCAGCAGCTCTACCTGGACAGCCTGGGCGTGCTCGGCATCGACCCGCTGGCGCATGATATCCGCTTCGTCGAGGACGACTGGGAAAGCCCGACGCTGGGCGCCTGGGGACTGGGCTGGGAGGTCTGGTGCGACGGCATGGAAGTCAGCCAGTTCACCTATTTCCAGCAGGTCGGCGGCATCGACTGCAACCCGGTGGCGGTGGAACTGACCTACGGGCTGGAACGGCTCGCCATGTATGTGCAGGGCGTGGAGAACGTCTACGACCTCGACTTCAACGGCGCGGGCGTGAAATACGGCGATGTGTTCCACCGCGCTGAGGTGGAATACTCGAAGCACAACTTCGAACTGGCCGACACGGATATCCTGTTCCGCCATTTTGCCGATGCGGAAAAGGAATGCGCCTCGCTGCTGGAAGGCGAACTGGCGCTGCCCGCCTATGACCAGTGCCTGAAGGCCAGCCACCTGTTCAACCTGCTGGACGCGCGCGGCGTGATCAGCGTGACCGAACGCCAGGCCTATATCGCGCGGGTGCGGGCGCTGGCCAAGGGCTGCTGCGACGCCTGGGTGGCCGGCGATGTCTGAATTCCTGCTCGAACTCCTGTCGGAGGAAATCCCGGCGCGCATGCAGGCGCGCGCCGCCGAAGACCTCAAGCGCCTCGTCACCGACGGGCTGAAGAAGGCGCGGCTCGACTTCACCGGCACCGAAGCCTTTGTCACGCCGCGCCGCCTGGTGCTGGTGGTGGACGGGCTGCCGGACCGCCAGCCCGACCTGACGGAAGAACGCAAGGGGCCCCGGGTCGGCGCGCCGGACAAGGCCATCGAAGGCTTCCTGCGCGCCGCCGGGCTCGAATCGCTGGACCAGTGCGAAAAACGCGACATGGGCAAGGGCGGCGAAGTCTGGTTCGCGGTGAGCGAGCGGCAGGGCACATCTACTGTTCGAGCTATCCTCGATTTTCTTGGCCCAGTGATTTGGTCTTTTCCTTGGCCTAAATCCATGCGTTGGGGACATTCTAAAGGCCGCTATGTTCGGCCATTGCACAATGTGCTGTTGATCTTCAATGGCGAAAAGGTGGATGGCCAAATTGATTTTGAAGGCGGAGTTTCAGTTCCGTTTAGCGATACGACCCGCGGCCACCGCTTTCTCGCGCCCGATTCCTTCGCCGTGTCGAATTTCGCGGAATACCGCGACCGGCTGCGCGACGCCTATGTCATCATCGATCCAGCGGAACGGCGCGCGGTCATCGCGCGCGACCTGGCGGCGCAGGCGGCGGCGGAGGGGCTGACGGTCCGGGACGATCCGGCGCTGCTGGACGAAGTCGCCGGGCTGGTCGAATGGCCGGTGGCGCTGATCGGCGATATCGACGCGGCGTTCATGGACGTGCCGGCGGAGGCGCTGACCTCGTCCATGCGGACGCACCAGAAATATTTCTCGCTGCTGAACGCGGACGGGTCGCTGGCGCCGCGCTTCGGCTTCGTCGCCAATATGGCGGCGGCGGACGGCGGCAGGGCGATCGTCGCCGGTAACGAGCGCGTGCTGCGCGCCCGACTGTCCGACGCCAAATTCTTCTGGGACCAGGACCGCCGCATACCGCTGGCCGACCGCGCCCCGGCGCTGGACGCCATCGTGTTCCATGCGAAGCTCGGCACGGTCGCGGAAAAGGTCCAGCGGATCGCGGCGCTGGCCGCCGACCTGTCGCAGAGCATTCCGGGCGCCGACCGGGATTCCGCGCGCGGCGCGGCGCTGCTGTGCAAGGCGGATCTGGTCACCGGCATGGTCGGCGAATTCCCTGACCTGCAGGGCGTAATGGGCCGCTATTACGCGCTGGGCGACGGCGAAGGCGCGGCTGTGGCCGATGCCATCGCGGAGCACTATTCGCCGCTGGGGCCGAATGACCGCTGCCCGACCGCGCCGGTATCGGTCGCCGTGGCGCTGGCCGACAAGATCGACACGCTGGTCGGGTTCTGGCTGATCGACGAGAAACCCACGGGGTCGAAGGACCCCTTCGCGCTGCGCCGCGCGGCGCTGGGCGTGATTCGCCTGATCCTTGAAAACCGGCTGCGGTTGCCTTTGCGGAGTGTATTCAACGCTTCTTGTTACTTGTATGAAGAGCGTTTTGGAAAGCTAAAAGCCGAAGAAGAGACTAGTAGAACGATAGGTCTTGATGTCGGTGCCGAGAGCATAGGAGTGGCGATCCGTGATACAGTGAATCGCACAACTAGCTATAGACGTGTACCTTCGCTGTCGCATGCGGCAAAATTAGATTATCCAGAGTCTCGCGACCTGCTCGGCTTTTTCGCCGACCGGCTGAAGGTATACCTGCGCGAACAGGGCGTCCGCCATGACCTGATCGCGGCGATCTTCGAACAGGGCGACGAGGACGATCTCGTCCGGCTGATGGCGCGGGTCGATGCGCTGGCGGCGCTGGTCGCCAGCAATGACGGCGAAAACCTGCTGATCGCCAACCGCCGCGCGGCCAATATCGTCCGTATCGAATCGAAGAAGGATTCGGCTGATTTCGTCCCGGTCGACTATGATCCATCCCGCGCAGAAGGCGAGGAAGCCGTCTTGTGGGCCGCGCTGGAAGAAACGCGCGTGGCGGTTGCGCCGTTGATCGAACGGGAAGAATTCGCGGAGGCCATGAACGCGCTGGCGCGTCTGCGCGCGCCGGTGGATCTGTTTTTTGACAAGGTAACCGTTAACGCGGACGACGCGGAAACACGCCGGAACCGGCTCTGCCTGCTGGCGCATCTGACGGATGTGATGCGCGGCGTCGCGGATTTCGGCCAGATCGAGGGTTAGGACGGCCATGACGAAATGGGTTTACGGATTTGGCGACGGCACGGCCGAAGGCCGCGCCGACATGCGCGACCTGCTGGGCGGCAAGGGCGCCAACCTGGCGGAAATGTGCAATCTGGGCCTGCCGGTGCCGCCGGGGTTTTCGATCACCACCGAACTCTGCACCGCCTATTACGAAAACGGCGAGACCTATCCCGCTGAACTGAAGGGCGAGGTCGCGGCGGCGCTGCGGCGGGTCGAGGATTCGGTCGATGCGAAGTTCGGCGATCCGGAAAAACCCCTGCTGGTCTCCGTCCGTTCCGGGGCGCGGGTGTCGATGCCGGGCATGATGGATACCGTGCTCAACCTCGGCCTCAACGACGTCACCGTCGAGGGGCTGGCGGCGCGCAGCAACGATGCGCGCTTCGCCTATGACAGCTATCGCCGCTTCATCCAGATGTATGGCGACGTGGTGCTCGGCGTCGCGCATTATCATTTCGAGGATCTGCTGGAATATGCGAAGGAAGACTGTGGCGTCTCCCTGGACACGGAACTTTCCGCCGACAGTCTGAAGACCCTGATCGCCGGTTTCAAGGCGAAGGTGGAAGAGGAAACCGGCGCGCCATTCCCGCAGGACCCGGAAGAGCAGCTCTGGGGCGCGATCACCGCTGTCTTCGGCAGCTGGCAGACCGCGCGGGCCGTCACCTATCGCCGCCTGAACAATATCCCCGAGGAATGGGGCACGGCGGTCAATGTCCAGGCGATGGTCTTCGGCAATATGGGCGATGACTGCGCCACCGGCGTCGCCTTCACCCGCGACCCCTCGACCGGCGAGAACAGCTTTTTCGGCGAATACCTGATCAACGCCCAGGGCGAGGATGTGGTCGCCGGTATCCGCACGCCGCAGCGCCTGACGATTCGCGGCAAGGAACTGACCGGGTCGACCCTGCCCTCGATGGAAGAGGTCATGCCGGGAGTCTTCGCCGAACTGGAGGCGATCCGGCACAAGCTGGAAGCCCATTACCGCGACATGCAGGATATCGAATTCACCGTGCAGCAGGAAAAACTTTGGATGCTGCAGACGCGCAGCGGCAAACGGACGACCGCGGCGGCGCTGAAGATCGCGACCGACATGGCGAACGAAGGACTGATCGACCGCCGCACCGCCGTGTCCCGCATCGAACCGGCGGCGCTAGACCAGTTGCTGCACCCGACCCTCGACCCCAGGGCGGAACGCAATGTCATCGCACGCGGCCTGCCGGCCTCGCCGGGCGCCGCCTGCGGCAAGGTCGTTTTCAACGCTGACGAGGCGGAGAAAATGGCCGGGCAGGGCGAAGCCGTTATCCTGGTGCGGGTCGAAACCAGTCCGGAAGACATCCACGGCATGCACGCGGCGAAGGGCATCCTGACCGCGCGCGGCGGGATGACCAGCCATGCCGCCGTCGTCGCCCGGGGCATGGGGCGGCCCTGCGTCGCCGGCGCCGGCGAAATCCGGATCGATTACCGGGCGGGCGAAATGACCGTCCGCAACCAGACGGTCCGGGCGGGCCAGGTTATTACCATCGACGGCGCGGCCGGCGAGGTCATGCTGGGCGCGGTGGCGACCATGGAGCCGGTGCTGTCGGGGGATTTCGAGACCCTGATGACCTGGGCGGACGAGTTCCGCACCCTGGGTGTGCGCACCAATGCGGAAACCGTGGAAGAAGTCACGACCGCGCTGCGCTTCGGCGCGGAAGGCATCGGCCTGTCGCGCACCGAGCATATGTTCTTCGACGCCGACCGCATCATCGCGATGCGCGAGATGATCGTGGCGGAGGACGAGGCCGGGCGCCGCCACGCGCTGGAAAAGATCCTGCCGATGCAGCGGGACGATTTCGCCGCGATCTTCCGGCTGATGAAGTCGCTGCCGGTGACAATCCGGCTGCTCGACCCGCCGCTGCATGAATTCCTGCCGAAGGGCGATGCGGAAATCGCCGATGTCGCCGCCGCGGCGGGCGTGTCGGAAGAACGGGTCCGGCGGCGCGCGCTGCGGCTGGAGGAATCGAACCCGATGCTGGGGCATCGCGGCTGCCGGCTGGCGATCACGTATCCCGAAATCTGCGAAATGCAGGCGCGGGCGATTTTCGAGGCGGCCGTCATCGTGACGAAGGAAACCGGCGAAACCGTCATTCCCGAAGTCATGGTGCCGCTGATCGCGACGCGCCGCGAACTGGATATTCTCAAGGAAGTGATCGACCGCGTCGCCGACGAGGTTGCCGTAGAACAGGGACTGGCGCCGCAATACCTGGTCGGCACGATGATCGAACTGCCGCGCGCCGCGCTGATGGCGGGCGACATTGCGAAGACCGCCGAATTCTTCAGCTTCGGCACCAACGACCTGACCCAGACGACCTACGGCATCAGCCGCGACGATGCCGCGTCCTTCCTGCCCGATTACGAACGCGCGGGCATTCTCGACGGCGACCCCTTCGTGTCCATCGACCCTGACGGGGTCGGCGAACTGGTCAGGATCGGCGTCGACCGTGGCCGTGCGGTGCGCGCCGACATGAAGATGGGCATCTGCGGCGAACATGGCGGCGACCCGCGCTCGGTCGCCTTCTGCCACAATGTCGGGCTGGACTACGTATCCTGCTCCCCCTACCGCGTGCCGATTGCCCGCCTTGCGGCGGCGCAGGCGGCAATCGCGGCCAGCGACCGGCAATGTTCAACCGCCTGACTCGCCGGTAAGGCGGAAGGGATCGCCATGAATACGCCTGACGGGGAAGCGGCGGACACGCTGCGCATATATGGCAACCTCTCGCTGGTGGAGATGGCGCCGGTGCTGCTCGCCATCGAGCGCTATTACGACGGCCCGGTCCATCTGGCGCATGGCGGCGTCATGGCGCTGTGGGGGGAGGGGAGCGAACTGGCCAGCCTCGCTTCCACCGGCCGGGCGGATATCGCCCTCAACACCGAAACCCAGGCGCTGCGCGGCGCCGCGCGGCATCCGGACATGCGCTTCATCTTTACCGTCGGCGAATGCCCCTACCGCATCGTCGCCCGCCGCTCCGCCGGGATCGCCACGCTGGCCGACCTGCGCGGCAGGCGGGTCGGCACGCAGATCGATTCCTCGGCCGACTATTTCCTCGACGCCATGCTGAATACCGTGGGACTCGGCCTGGCGGACGTCACCCGCGTGCCCTTCATGATGAAGACGGAAAAGCCGCTGACCCTGCTGCCGGAGGCGCTGCGGGACGGCGAGATCGACGCCGTCGCCATGTGGGAGCCGCAGGTCGCGCGGGCGCAGAATCTCATCGGCGATGACGCCGTCGCCTTCTACGACCCGGATGTCTACACGGAGAAATTCAGCCTCTGCACGACGCAGGCGAAGCTGGAGGAACCCGCCATGCGCGGCCGCATCGTGGCCTTTACCCGCGCCCTGATCGAAGCCTCGCGGCTCCTGCGCACCGACCCGCAGCCGGGCTGGGACCTCGTGGCGCGGACTTCCGGCCTCGACCGCCGCACCATCCGCGACTCATGGGGCTACTACCAGTTCCCCGCGACCCTCGCGTCCGACACGCTGGACTTCTGCGAGCGCATCGAGCCCTGGATTGCAGCCCTGGAAGGCCGCAACCCGAACGACCGGGCGGCGCTGGCGCGGTTGATCGATGACAGCGTCGTGAAAGAAGCGCGGGCCTGACTCACTCCGTTTCCAGCTTCTTGCGGATTAATGGCCAGTTGCCGTCTCCCGCGGCGATCAGCTTTTCGACGCCGCCCGACACCCATTGTTCCTGGATATCCTGCGAATAGTTCAGGTACAGCTTGCCCTCCACGATCTTCCAGGCCTCGGGATCGATTTTCGCCGTATAGCCCTGGCTGACCGCCCAGGCGCAGTAGCCGCCATACTGCGGCGCGTATTTATCGGGGTCCGCCGCGAAGGCGTCGCGGTTGGCCGCGCTGGCGAAATACCATTTCGCGCCCATCCATTCATGGGTGAAGTCGCTGTCGCCCTCGACCGGCTTCCCGTCGCGGAAATAGGCGACAGTGTCATAGCCGTCGATTGCCTTGCCCCCGGACGAGTAGACGAGTTCGTCCGCCCGCAGGGGGGCGGCAAGCGCGACGAGAAACATGATGAAAAGGACGGTGTTCAGGATTGGCCGCATGATCGTCTCCGTTTTGTTCCGCGAACCGCCGGCCTGAAAAGTCGGAGCGTCCGCAAGCATGCATTACGGTTGCGGATTCTGGACAGCCCGCGCGGCGTGCACAAATCAAAACACGCTCTCGTGCCTTCATATGGCCGTGAGGACTGTGGCGGTTAATCCGCCAGCGGCATTGTCACGGTCGCTTTCCGCTTCCTGACAGGCTTTTTTCCGGCTTCGGCGGCTTCCTTTTCGGCTGCCTCTTTCGCATAGCGCAGTTCCCGCAGCTTTGCGTTATGCTCGGCGCTTTTCTGCCGCGCCTTGTCCCGCTCGACGAGGGCCACCTTGGCCTTTGTTTCGCTTGCGGCGAATAGCCGCTCGGCTTTTGTCATTTCGGTGTTCGCCATTCGATGGTTCCTCTGCTCCGGTTTGCCGGGCCCGATCGTCACCATGACGTTCAGGCTTTGTGTTGGATCGCTGTTTGCGGACGCATTTTCCGCCCCGATGGAACAACTGGCGCGATCGCTTGCGGCAGTGGATGCGGGCACCGTAAAAACGTCGTGTGACCCGCATCCCGCATCCCGCATTATAGCGTGAAAATACACAGATTTTATTTATTTATATTACCAAATATATGGTGTTACGGGACGGACTTCTCAATAAATATTTATAATTAAACGGCAATTCCTGGGGAAAAGGTCAAATACGTATGTGCCGAACTCCGGGGATGATTCCGCGCCGATCCGACTGTCCCGCGCTCCTGTCCGGAGGGTGAACGCGGTTGCCGGAACATGGTCGCAATATTGCCCCATTCTCGCCTAATTTCCCGCCGCCATTCGGGTTACGGTCGTACATTGTCATGAATAACGGGCCGCGGGGTCAGGATAGGGATGCGAGACATGTTCAGAAAGCAGGGTGGGAGCGAAAGCGTGCAACGGGAAACGGAGAGTCCCTCACAGGTCCGCAGCATGGACCGGCAGCCGATGCGGGCCTCAATACCCGACAAGGGCGGGCCGAACGGGCGGCTGACAGTCGGTCCCGATATCAGGCTGGTCGGCGCCTCGATCGAGGCTTGCGACACTTTGCATGTGGAAGGGCATGTGGAGGCTTCGATGGACAGCCGGCTCATCCACATCGCGGAAACCGGCACGTTTTCGGGCGCCGTTTCGGTGGATGAAGCGGAAATTCACGGCCGGTTCGACGGCGAACTGACGGTCCGGGACCGCCTCACCGTGCACAAGACCGGCCGCATCGGCGGCACCGTGCGCTATGGCCGCCTGTCGGTCGAGGATGGCGGTGAGATCGCCGGCGATGTCGGATCCATCAAAACCGCGCCGCCCGCTGCGAAAGCCGTCGAGAAGCCGGTCGATAAGCCGACCGCGACTCCCGCCCCGGGACCACAGCCGGTGTCGGCCGAGGCGAAAGCGACAACCGGCTGACGCACCGCTATTCCGGGCCCAGGCGGGATTCCCCGAGCGGATCGTGTTAGTCTGATCAAAGTCGAGTCGTTTCAGAACCAGGTGGTCTTGTCGACGATGTTGCGCAGTTCCTCGCCCTTCGCGAAGCGGCGGCAGTTGTCCAGCAGGATGTCGAGTCGCCGGTCGTCCAGGTAGGGGCCATACCCCGCAGTATGCGGCGTGATCAGCACGTTCGGCGCGTCCCATAGTGGGTGGTCCGCCGGCAAGGGCTCGATTTCGAACACGTCCAGCGCCGCGCCTGCGATCTCCCCCGCCTCCAGCGCCGCGACCAGATCGTCGAGTTTGACGGTCATGCCGCGTCCGATATTGATCAGGAAGCCGCTTTTCCGCATGCGGCGCAGACGTTGCCGGTCCATCAGCCCTTCGGTCGCCGGCGTGTGCGGGATGGTCATGATGACGAAATCGGCCCGCGGCAGCAGGTCGTCCAGCAATTCCGGCTTGTGCATTTCGGCCACCCCTTCGGGCAAGTCCTCGCGGCGGCCGTCCACGCCGATCACATTCATGCCGAAGGCATGGCACAGCCGGGCCGCCTCCGCGCCGATGCCGCCGACGCCCAGGATCAGCGCCGTCGCCTCCGGCAGGTGCACCACGCCGGTATCCTTCGGCGGCTGTTTGTATTCGTGCCGTACCTGCTGCGGCCAGAGGTAGTGGAAGCCCCGCGCGAAGGCGAGGACGAAGCCCATGATATGCGCGCCGATATGGTCGTTGAAGATTTCGCGCTGATTGGTCACCACCACCGGGTGCTCGACCAGCGCCGGATGATAGAATCCGGCGGGCGGCGCAATCTGCGGCGCCTGCAGCCAGCGCAGCCGCTGCGCCTTTTCCAGCACCTCCGGCGGCATGACGCCAAAGGCCGCCTCGGCCTCAACGATGTCGCGCATCGCCTCCTCGATGGTTTCGGGCTGCAGCACGCGGATGCCGATATCCTCCGCGGCGACCCGCGACGCCCATTCGCGCCGCACCGGCGTCTGCGGCGGCATCATGACAAGTGTAAAGGCGGTGTTTTCCATGGGCTTGACCTCGGCAAGAAATGAAGGGCGATGCGTGTGTCGTCCGGCGTACAGGGGACCGCGAATCAGTCAGCCGCATTGGCCTGGCCGTCCCCGTCGCGGAAACGGGCGAACAGGGCGGCTTCGTTGGCTTTGGCGTCGGCGATATGGCGGTCCTTCACATGGCCATAGCCCCGGATATGCTCCGGCACGCTGGCGATCTCCACCGCGATGGCGTGGTTCGCGACGGTAAGCCCGGCCAGGATTTCCGCGATCGCAGCTTCGTATTCGATGATCAGTTCGCGCTCGCGGCGGCGTTCGGCGCTGCGGCCGAACGGGTCCCAGGCGGTGCCGCGAATCCCTTTCAGTTTCGCCAGCAGCCGGAAGGCCTGCAGCATCCAGGGGCCATAGGCCTTCTTTCGCAGGTGGCCGGTTTCCGGATCGCGTTCCGCGGTCAGCGGCGGCGCCAGGTGGTAATTCAGCCTGTAATCGCCGGTGAACCGGTCACGCACCGATTGCAGGAAGGCCGGATCCGTATGCAGCCGCGCGACCTCGTATTCGTCCTTGTAGGCCAGCAGCTTGAAGTAGTAGCGCGCGACCGCCTGCGTCAGCGCGTCCGAGTCGCGCATGATCCGCGATTCCGCCGTCTGCACCCGCACGACCAGGTCCTTGTAGCGCCGCGCATAGGCCGCGTCCTGGTAGCCTGTCAGGAATTCGATGCGGCGCCGGACAACGTCTTCCAGCGTCGTCGCGAAGGCTTCCGGCTTCTCCGCCGCCGGCCCTGCCGCGCGCTGTACCGCCGCCGGGTCATGCGCGGCGCGCTGGCCCCACAGGAAGGCGGCCTTGTTGGCTTTCACCGCGACGCCGTTCAGTTCGATGGCCGTTTCGATGGATTCCGCCGCGATGGGGATGGTGCCCTTCTGCCAGGCGTAGCCGAGCATGAACATGTTGGTCGCGATGGAATCGCCCAGCAGCGCCGTCGCCAGCCGCGTCGCCTCGACGAAGTCGGTCTTCTCCTTGCCCGCCATTTCGGCGATGCCGCGCTCCAGTTCGCCTTCCGGGAAGGCCATGTCCGGGTCGCGGGTGAAATCGCCGGTGATGGTTTCGTGGGTATTGACGAACATTGCGGTTTCCCCGGGCCGTACCTTGGTCAGCACATCGGAACCCGCCGTGACCACGATATCGCAGCCGATCACCGCCTTCGCCCCGCCGGATGCCAGGCGCACCGCGTGGATGTCTTCCGGCGTTCTGGCGATCCGCACATGGGTCAGCACGGCGCCGCCCTTCTGCGCCAACCCGGTCATGTCGAGCACCGAACAGCCCTTGCCCTCGATATGGGCGGCCATGCCGAGCAGCGCGCCGATAGTCACCACCCCCGTGCCGCCGACCCCGGTGATCAGGATGCCGTAGGGCGTGTCGATGGATGGCTGGGCCGGTTCCGGCAGCACCTCGAACAGGTCCGGCTGGGCGGTTTGCGCCGCCGGTTCCGGTTTGCGCAGCGCGCCGCCCTCGACGGTCACGAAGCTGGGGCAGAATCCGTTCAGGCAGGAAAAATCCTTGTTGCAGGTTGACTGGTCGATGCTGCGCTTGCGGCCGAATTCGGTTTCCTTCGGCACCACCGACAGGCAGTTGGAGGCCACCGAACAGTCGCCGCAGCCTTCGCAGACCAGTTCGTTGATGATGACGCGCCGCGCCGGGTCGGGGAAGGTGCCGCGCTTGCGCCGGCGGCGTTTTTCCGCCGCGCAGGTCTGGTCGTAGATGATGGCGGTGACGCCTTCGACCTCGCGCAGTTCGCGCTGGATCCGGTCCAGCTCGTCGCGGTGTTCGATGGTCACGCCCGCCGCCAGGCCCGATTGCCGGCCGTATTTTTCCGGTTCGTCGGATACCACGACGACGCGCCCGACGCCTTCGCCGTACAGCTGATGGGTGATGCGCGGCACCGAGATTCCGCCGCCGACCGGTTGCCCGCCGGTCATCGCCACCGCGTCGTTGAACAGGATCTTGTAGGTGATGTTGTTGCCGGCCGCGACGGCGGCGCGGATCGCCAGCAACCCCGAATGATAATAGGTGCCGTCGCCCAGGTTGACAAAGACATGCTTCGTACCGGTGAACGGCGCCTGGCCGTGCCAACTGGCGCCTTCGCCGCCCATCTGGGTATAGGTCTCGGTGTTGCGGTCCATCCACTGCGCCATGTAATGGCAACCGATTCCCGCCAGCGCGCGGCTGCCTTCCGGTACCTTGGTGGAGGTATTGTGCGGACAGCCGGAACAGAAATACGGCGTGCGCTTCAGCGGCGGGTCGATCGCCGCCAGCGACTGTTCCCTGATATCCAGGAAACGGACGCGCTCCTCGATTTTCCCGCTGGTATGGAAACGGGCGATGCGCTTTGCAATCAGTTTGGCGATGGGCCCCGGCGTCAACTCCCCGTTCGAGGGCAGTATCCAGTGGCGTTCCTCGTCGAACTTGCCGATCACCCGCGGCCGCGCGTCCTCGCGCCAGTTATACAGCTGCTCCTTGAGCTGGTTTTCGATCAGCGCGCGCTTTTCCTCGACCACGAGGATTTCCTCCAGCCCTTCGGCGAAGCGGCGGATGCCTTCCGGCTCCAGCGGCCAGGTCATGCCGACCTTGTAGACAGACAGGCCGATATTCTGCGCATAGGCCTCGTCGATGCCGAGGTCTTCCAGCGCCTGCATCACGTCCAGGTAGGATTTGCCGGCGGTCACGATGCCGAAGCGCCGTTTCGGCCCGTCGATCACGGTGCGGTTCAGGTTGTTGGCGCGGGCAAAGGCGAGCGCGGCATAGAGCTTGTGCCGGTGCAGCCGTTCCTCCTGCGCCAGCGGTTCGTCGGGGTAGCGGATGTTCAGCCCGTCCGCCGGCATGTCGAAATCGTCGGGATACCTGATCTTGACCCGGTGCGGATCGACATGGACCGAGGCCGAACTGTCGGCGGTTTCCGCGATCACCTTGAACGCGACCCAGCAGCCGGAATAGCGTGACATCGCCCAGCCATACAGGCCCATATCGAGGAATTCCTGCACGCCGGACGGATTCAGCACCGGGATCATCGCATCCATATAGGCGTATTCGGTCTGGTGCGCGGTGGTGGAGGATTTGCAGGTATGGTCGTCCCCCGACAGCAGCAGCACGCCGCCATGTTTCGACGATCCGGCCAGGTTTCCGTGGCGCAGCGCATCGCCGGACCGGTCGACCCCCGGCCCCTTGGCGTACCACATGGCGAACACGCCGTCGTAGTTGGCGTCCGGGAACAGATTGAGCTGCTGGCTGCCCCAGACCGCGGTGGCGGCGAGGTCCTCGTTCACCCCCGGTTCGAAGCGGATATGGTTTTTCTCGATGAAGGGCCTGGCCTGCCACAACTGCTGGTCCAGCGCGCCCAGCGGCGACCCGCGATAGCCGGTGATGTACCCGCCCGTCTTCAGCCCCGCCGCGTCATCGCGCTGCCGCTGCATCAGCGGCAGCCGCACCAGCGCCTGGACCCCGGTCAGAAAGACGCGGCCGGTTTCCAGCGCGTATTTGTCGTCCAGCGAGACGGCGGTCTGGGCCATGGGCTTCCCTCGATTCAGCCTGTCCGCGATGCCTGTTGCACCACGATACGTTTAAAAAGGTACTGCGCCGCACCGGTTTTTCAAACCGATTTGGCGATTTGCGCCGCAGATCGCAACGGTACTGCACCCGGCGGGCCGGGCCGAAACGTAATATTGCGCGCAACCCGCCCGCCGCGCAGCAAAAATACCCGCCGGCGCACCGCTGACCCCGGCTGTCAGAAAATTGCCGGATCATTGGTTTTTATTGGCTTTTATTGCCTTTTGTTGGCTTCGGGACACTCCCGGCCTCACCGTGAATACCCAATTCATAGGAATTATGCCTGATTCCGATTTTTCAAGGGAGGGTGGACAGGCTGCGGAAACTCGCTCAGAAAAGCTCCAGGACCGGCGTCAGCGTCCGTTCCATGCGCAGCGGCTTTATGCCGTCCACGGCGGGAAGGCCGACGCGGTTGTGCCAGTAGACCGGCATGCCGACCGCCGTCGCGCCCGGCACATCGGCGGCGGAGCCGGCGACGAACAGGGTTCTGGCCGGGTCGGCGCCGAGTTTCTCCAGCACCAGACGGTAGGGTTCCGGGCGCGGCTTGTAGTAACCGGCCGCTTCCGCCGTCGCCACGGCGGCGAAGGGGGCGTTGGCGCATTTGACGGCCTGTTCGGCCAGCGCATTCGAGCAGTTGGTCGCGATGCCCATCGGTACGCCGAAGGTATACAGGCTGGCGAACACTTCCTCCGATTCCGGCCAGGGTTGCAGGTCCGGCCACTGCACCATCAGCAGTTCCGCCACGTCGCGGTGGATGCCCGCCCGGTCGGCCGCGTCCCGGATGATGTCCTCATAGGGGCGGTAGGGGCCGCATTCATAAGTCAGCTTCAGGTATTCGCCGCGCCATCGCCGCCCGGCTTCCTCCGATCCGGCCACATCGTTCCATAATGACCAGGAATCGAGGACGGCGGTCAGCAGGTCGAAAACGATGGCTTCGTAATGCGTGGGTTGCGCCATGGCGGGTCTCTCCGGCAGTTTTTTGCGCGCGTCAGGAGGATTCGACGGTGTCCCGGGCTCGGTGGAAATGGATTTCGTCGGGTGAACTGGACCCGCCGGTGACGATGAAGGACATTGCCTGGTCGAAGGTCCAGTCGGTCCGGATGACCTTGTCCATCGGCATGATCTCGATATAACCCGATGTGGGATTTGGCGAGGTGGGCATATAGACGGCGGCCAGTTCCTCGCCGGTTTCGCTGTCACGCAGGACCCGGGTCATGATGCCCACCGCCTTCATGTCGCGCGAGGGGAAGTTGATCAGCACGACGCTGCGACCGCCTTCCGGCGACGAACCGGCGACGGAAACGAAGCGTTTGGTCGCGCGGTAGACGCTGTCGACGAAAGGGATGGCGCTGATGATCTGTTCGAACAGCCCGATCATGCGCTGCCCGACCACCCGTCCCGTTGCCCAGCCCAGGAAGAACAGGAAGGCCAGCACGATCAGGGCGGCGGCGACCGACATCAGTACCTCATTGACCATCAGCTCGGCGAGTGCCGGGCTCTGCGGCCGGACGCCGCGCGCCAGTCCCCGGACCCACGGTTCGCCCAGATTGGACAACTGGGTAAACAGGAATTCAAGAATGATCCAGGTGATGGCCAGCGGCGCAACCGTGAGGAGGCCGATCAGGATATATCGCCTGACCGATCGAAACGGCCCGGGCTTTTTCTCGGCTGTCTCCACCATGTCCGCGCTCCGGTCAAAAAGGGGTGATCTGCGCAACATGGCAGATGTAGGCAATATGTTGCGTTGCAACGCTATGGGCAAGGGGCCCGTCCAAACCTCCCGGGTACCTTGCCGGGCATCCCGCTTCACGGTAGGTTTTGGTTCGTTGCAGTTGCTGTATGTCTTTGATGGGAGGGAAAATACCGTATGCCGGGGATCGCATTCAATAACCTCGCCCCGAATATCGGGGCCGAAGTGCTGGGGCTGGATCTGTCCCGGCCGGTTGCCGCCGCGGAAATCGCGGCGCTGGAACAGGCACTTGCGGACCGGGCGGTGCTGCTGATCCGGGGCCAGGATATTACGCCCGAACAGCATATCGCCTTCAGCCGCCAGCTCGGACCGCTGGAAGATCATGTGCTGAGCAATTTCTGTCTGCCCGGTCACAAGGAAATCTTCGTGGTTTCCAACATCGTTGAAAACGGCAGGCATATCGGCGCCTTCGGCGGTTCGAAACAGTATCACTCCGACCTCGCCTATCTGGACGAACCGAGCCTCGGCTCCGTGTTCCATTGTCTGGAATGCCCGGATGAGGGCGGCGAGACGTCCTTCGTCAGCATGAGCGCCGCCTATGCCGCCCTGCCGGAAGAACGCAAACGCTGGCTGCGGGACAAGAAAGCGGTGTTCGATTATGTCTGGCATTACGAGCGGACCCATCGCGACCGCCCGGCGCTGACCGACGAACAGAAGGCGAAGGTGCCGCCGATCGCGCATCCCGTGGTGCGGACCCATCCGGTCAACGGCAAGCCTTCGCTGTTCCTGACGGAAATCTGGATCCGGCGTTTCGAGGGCATGGATGACGCGGAAAGCCAGAAGATCGTCGCCGATTTGCTGGCCTTCGCGACCGGACCGGAATTCACCTATGTCCATAAATGGGCGCCGGGCGATGTCCTGATCTGGGACAACCGCAATTCCATGCACAAGGCCTGCCCGTTCGACGAGACGGGGACACGCCGCCGGATGCACCGTACGACGGTCGCGGGCACGCGGCCCTATTTCGAAGCGGCGGCCTGATCGCGCCATTTGCCGAGTCCGGCATCCCGGAAGGTCATCCGCCGGCGCCGGCGGGCAACGGCGATGCGGGCGGCGCGCGGTCAGGTTAGGGAGGGACCTGTCATGCTAGGCTTGATGATGGACATGCCGCTGCTGGTGTCGTCGCTGCTGCGGCATGCGGCGGCGAACCATGCGGAGGTCGAGATCGTCTCGCGCACCGTCGAGGGCCCGATCCATCGCTATACCTATGCCGATGCGCACCGCCGCGCGCAGCAGATGGCGAACGCGCTGACCGGGCTGGGCGTGCAGCCGGGCGACCGCATCGGCACCATCGCCTGGAACGGTTACCGGCATTACGAGGTCTGGTTCGGCGTCTCCGGCATGGGCGCCGTGTGCCATACGATGAACCCGCGGCTGCACACGGACCAGATCGCCTATCTGCTGAACCATGCGGAAGATCGCTATGTCTTCGTCGACCTGACCTTCCTGCCGCTGATCGAACAGGCGGCGCCGCTGGCCCCCGCGCTGCAGGGCGTGGTGGTGATGACGGACCGGGCGCATATGCCCGAAACAACGCTGGCGAACGCGATCTGCTACGAGGAACTGCTGGACGGGCAGGGCGAGTCCTTCGATTGGCCGGTCTTCGACGAGAATACGGCCTCGTCGCTCTGCTACACCTCCGGCACCACCGGCCATCCCAAGGGCGTGCTGTATTCGCACCGGGCGACGCTGTTGCATTCCTACGCCATCGTGATGCCGTCGATGATGTGCCTGTCGGACCGCGAAACGGTGCTGCCCGTCGTGCCGATGTTCCACGCCAATGCCTGGGGCATCCCTTATGCCGCGACGATGACCGGCGCGAAACAGGTGATGCCCGGCCCGCTGCTGGATGGGAAATCGCTGTGGGAAATGCTGGACGGCGAGAAAGTCACGTTCTCGGCGGGGGTGCCGACGATCTGGCACGGGCTGCTGTCCTATATGCGCGAAAGCGGCAAGCGGCTGGATGCGATGCGGCGCATGGTGATCGGCGGCAGCGCCGCGCCGCGCTCGATGATTGAGGCGCTGGACCGGGAGTTCGGGATCGAGGCGCGGCATGGCTGGGGCATGACCGAAATGTCGCCGGTTGGCGCGATCAATACGCTGAAACCGGGTATGCTGGACCTGCCGGAAATAGAGCGGATGGATATCCTGGCGAAACAGGGCCGCCCGCCCTTCGGCGTCGAGATGATGATCGAGGGGGAGGACGGCGCGCCGCAGCCGCATGACGGTGTGGCGCAGGGCGAGTTGAAGGTGCGCGGGCCCTGGGTCTGCCGCGCCTATTTCTGGAACGAAGGCGCGGATGCCCACCGTGACGGCTGGTTCGGCACTGGCGATGTCGCGACCATCGATGCCGATGGCTATATGCAGGTCGTCGACCGCAAGAAGGACATGATCAAGTCCGGCGGCGAATGGATCAGTTCCATCGACCTGGAGGATTTCGCCATGCGCCATCCCGATATCGGCCAGGCGGCGGTTATCGGGGTCGCCCATCCGAAATGGGGCGAACGGCCGCTGCTGCTGGTCACCGCCGCGCCAGGGCGCAATCCGCGCCGGGAGGACGTGCTGCAGTTCCTGGAATCCAAGGTCGCGAAATGGTGGGTGCCGGATGACATGATCGTCGTCGACTCCTTTCCCATCGGCGGCACCGGCAAGATCCTGAAACCGGCGCTGCGCGAAGCCTATGGCGGATACACGCTGCCGGAATTGCGATGACCGACTCCAAGATGCTGGCGCATGAAACCTGAAGGCCTGTGTGTCCCACTGGTTGCGGTATGGTTAACTGCTTGCGATAAATCGAATTTTTCCGACAGAAACGGTGACGTGACTCAATTGGAGTCGCATGTCACCGGAATTTGTGTTAAATTGTTCTTAATCCCTATAACGAAACAGCCGAAGAGTGCTGCGGCGCGGTAACAGGTTATGTCGCTCTACCAAACGGTAAATCCAATCGATTTTCAGCAGGACGGAGCCGTGCGCGGTTCGTTCGTTGCCGATGCCGCCGCTGGCCCCGTCTTGTTGCCGAGTGGCCGCTTTGCCAGCGATGCGGTATTTCGACAGCATGGCGACGACCTTGTCCTGACCGGACCGGACGGGATGACGGTTACCGTTGCGGGCTATTTCCTTCAGGATCCGCCCCCCGACCTGCTGGCGCCCGGCGGTGGTCGGCTGACCCCGGCGATGGTCGATTCCTTTACCCCGCCCGAAGCGGCCGGCCAGTATGCCCAGGCGGGGCAACTTGCCCAGGCCGGCGAACCGATCGGCCAGGTGCGGGATATTACCGGTCAGGTCTTCGCGGTGCGCGCCGACGGCACGCGGGTGCAGCTTGGCGCCGGCGACCCGGTCTTCCAGGGCGATGTGGTGGAAACCGCGGCGGGCGGCGCGGTCAACCTGATCTTCATCGACGACACGACGTTTGCACTGGGCGCCGATGCGCGCCTCGCGCTGGACGAAATGGTTTATAACCCGGCGACGCAGCAGGGTAGTTCCTCGTTCTCCATGTTGAAGGGCGTCTTCGTCTTCGTCAGCGGGCAGATCGCCAGCGCGGACAGCACACAGATGACCGTGACGACACCAGTCGCCACCATCGGCATCCGCGGCACCACGGTGGCGGGCGATGTGAAACCGGCGGGCGAGGAAAGCAAGTTCACGATCGTCGACGGCGAGATCGCGGTATCCACCCTTGCGGGCACTGTCGTGATGAACGACCCGTACGCGACGACCGGCGTGACCAGCTACGACGCCCCGCCCAGTGCGCCCGTGATCCTGACCCAGGCCGAAGTCAACCAGAGTTACGGCAGTGTGCGTTCGGTATCCGGGAACATGCTGGACAGCACCTCGGACGGCAACGATTCGACCGTTTCAGACGGCGACGGCGACGGCGACGGGGGCGGCGAAGGCGACGCCGCGTCGGCGGCGCCGCCGGCATCGGCGATTACGGAAGCCCCGGCAGCGCCCGAGGAGCCGCCGCTCGTCGCTCCTGTCGTTCCGGTTCTGCTGGCGGCGTTTATTCCCCCGCCCCCTCCACCTGAACCGCCACCGCCACCGCCACAGGTGGTTGTCGAGTCGTCCGATCCGCTGCCGGAATCGGGCGGGTTTCAGGTTTTGCCGGCAAGCCTTGTGACGTTCTTCACTGGAACGAGTACCGTCAACGATTCATCCGGTACGCCTGTGGTCGTCGGCGCCGACGGTACCACCTCCGCGCAACTCAGTGCTGGTAGCGGCACCGGCGCCACCACTGCGGACGTCGAGATCTTCCTTGGCATGACGTCGGGAACTCTCAATGCGTTAAGTCTCGAGGAGACAAACCGGTCAACACTCAACGGTTCCGCTCTGTCCACATCCTTCACCGCCACCGAATCGGTGATATTAACGTTCAATTTCCAGTTCGTGTACGCTGATTTCGGCGGAACAACAATTGTGGAAGGCGAGCCGGTTTACAGCAGCTTCCCGGATTACGGCTTCATTTCGATCAATGGTGTGGCGTCCTTTCTCGGAATACCCGGCATCAGTTCCGGTGTGCAGTCATTCACCGCGTCGGTCGGTCCTGGCACCGTCAATCTCGGCGTCGGCTCCATGAACGCTGGCGACGGTGTGGTGGCATCGTTCCTCATCGTCAACGACCTCACCTTCGGTGGCTCCGGCAGCGGCTTCTCCTTTGGCGCATCGCCGGGCTTTTTCTTCGCCCCTGGCGACTTCGTGTTCACCGCGAGTTCGGTTGCATTGTTCGAACTGGGCGGGCACGCGCCGGGCGTGCATGAGGGCTTCGACCGGATGGAGGTCGCCGGCACGCTCACGCTGGATGGCGTTCTGGACGTGACCGAATATGGCGGCTTCGAGGTGGCGGCGGGTGACCGCTTCGAGATCGTCGAGGCCGGCCGGATCGAAGGTTCGTTCGCGGCGGCGAACGGGCTGTCGGTGGGCGGCGGCATCCTGCTGGACATCGAACAGACGGAAACAACATTCAGCCTCGTCGCCCACGCGGCGACCCACATTGCCGGAGACGACGGCGCGACGCTGACCGGCGGCGGGGGCGACGATGTCTTTATCGGCGGCAACGGCAACGACCGCTTCCTGATGGAAGGCGGGCGCGACCTTGTTCATGGCGGCGAGGGCGACGATGTCTTCGTGGCGCCGGACACGGGGTTCGGCCGGATCGACGGCGGCCGCGGGTTCGACCTGGTCACCTTCGCGGGCGCGGGCCAGGATTTCGACCTGACGGCGCTGCGTGGCGACCAGTTCAGCGGTATAGAGGGAATCGACATCACCGGGTCGGGCGATAATCGACTGGTGCTCGACTCGCGTATCGCTTTTGCGGCATCAGGCGGCATAAATGCCGCGACGGGAAGCGAACACACGCTTATTATCGACGGGAACGACGGTGACACGCTGGCCTTCAACGACATCTGGAACGCAGTCGATGAGGCGATCCTCGGGGATGAAAGCTATACGGTTTTCCAGAGCGCCGCGAACGCGGCGCAGGTTTTCGTGAGCGACAATGTCTCGGTATCAGCCTGAGACCGCGCCCAAAACCGGGACGTGCGCTACGAACAATTTGACAAATCAGTGGCCGCGCATTTTCCGGCCGAATTTCTCCAGGAGCTGTTTCAATTCGGGTTCCTCGACGGCATCGATGGATTCGGCGAGCGACATCCATTTCCGCCGCCGCTGGTCCATTTCCGGCCAGTGGGCCAGAACCCGGGAAACGGCCATGGGATAAACGTCGACCCGCCGCCCTCCGCCGCCCTTGCCCTCCGCCTTGATGTAATGATATGCGCCGATGCTTTCCGGCGCGACGATGCCTTCCACGCCGGCTTCCTCGTAAGCTTCCTGCGCGGCCGATTCCCGTGGCGTGAGACCGTTACCGATATGTCCCTTCGGCAGAACCCACCGCTGCGTGTTCATCGAGGTCACCAGCAGTATCCGTAATCGGAACCAGCGCCGCCGGTAGGCGATTACGGCGGATTGTGGAACGGGTTTACGTCCCGGCATCATCCACCATAGAGCGCTTCCAGTTGCGCGCCGTATTTCGCCACGATGACATGGCGGCGGATTTTCATGCTGGGAGTCATCATGCCGTTATCGGTTGTGAAGGTCTCGTCCGCGACCGTGAAGCGGCGAATACGTTCGATACTGTTGAGTTTTTCGTTGACCCGCTTTACGGCGGCGTCCAGCGCGTCGGCGCAGCCTTCCGCCGGGACCAGCAGGGCTACCAGATGCGGCCGCCGGTCGCCATAGACCATTGCCTGGGCGATTTCCGGTTCGATGGTCAGCATGCCCTCCACCCGCTGCGGCGACAGGTTGTCGCCGCCGGAATTGACGATGATGTCCTTCTTGCGGTCCGTGATGCGGATATAGCCGTCCGGGTCGATCACGCCGATATCGCCGGTATGCAGCCAGCCGCCCTGCAGCACTTCCGCCGTGGCCTCCGGGTTGCGCCAGTAGCCCTGCATGACCATCTCGCCCCGCGCCAGGATTTCCCCGTCCGCCGCGATTTTCACCTCGACGCCGGTCAGGGTGGGGCCGACGGTTTCGATGCGGATCCGGTCAACCGGGTTGCAACTGATGACCGGCGCCGATTCGGTCTGGCCATAGCCCTGCAGGACGCGGACGCCGAGCGCGAGAAAGAAGCTGCCGATTTCCGCATTCAGGGGCGCGCCGCCGGATACGAAGGCCTTCAGCCGGCCGCCGAAGCGGGTTCGGACCTTGGCGCGCACCAACCGCTCCAGCACCCTGTCCTGCAAGCGTTCGGAAAACGACAGCCCGCGCGCCGGATCCAGCCGCCTGCGGCCCAGGGTGACGGCTCGCATGAACATCATTTTCTTCAACCCGCCGGCCTGGTTGACGCCGTGCAGGATGCGACCGTGAATTGCCTCGTACAGGCGCGGCACGGCGGTCATGATCGTCGGCGAGACTTCCGCCATGTTGTTGACCAGCCGGTCCACCCCTTCGGCGTAATAGATTTCGGCGCCGATGGTGATCGGGAACATCAGGCCCGCGGTATGCTCGTAGGAATGCGACAGCGGCAGGAAGGACAGGAACTTTTCGCTGCCGAGGGCGAAATCTGGCAGCTTGCGCAGCAGGTCATAGGCGCCCTGGCAGTTGCAGAGGATCGCCCCGTGGCTCAGCATCACGCCTTTCGGCCTGCCGCCGGTGCCGGAGGTATAGATGATGCAACTCGTATCGCCGCGCTTTATCGCGGCGACGTGCTGCACCACGTTATTGCGGGAAATGCGGCCCTCTTCCATCACCGAATCCCAGTCCAGCGTCCGGATTCCCTGGCTGCTGGCCGGGATCGGCTCCATGGCGATGACGGCTTCCATGTCAGGCGCCTGCTTGGCGGCCGGGACCACGCGTTCCGCCAGCTTCGCGGTGGATACGATGGCCATTTTCGCGCCGCTGTCGGTGAATACGTGCAGATGATCCTCAACCGTATTGGTGATATAAGCCGGAACGCTGATCGCGCCGGCGGCCATCACCGCAAGGTCGGCGATCAGCCAGTCCGGGCGGTTTTCGGCAATGATCACGACACGGTCGCCGGCGAGCAACCCCTGCGCCCGCAATCCGCGTGACAGCGCCGACACGCGCGCCGCCGCCGTGCGCCAGTCGACCGAGCGCCATGCACCGTCATGTTTCGACCACAGGAATGGCCGGTCGCCCCGGCGCGCGGCTTCGTCAAAGAAAACTTCGGGAAGGTTTCGGAATGAGGCGTAGTCGATCATGTCTGGTTTCCTGCTTGCCGGGTCGGGCACCGCACCATATATCGGATGAAGCATTGGAGGAAATATGATGAATGACGCTACCGTGCTGGGCGCGCTGCCCGAATGGGATCTGGGCGACCTTTATCCGGGCCGGGACTCGCCGGAACTGGCGGCCGACCTGACGCGGGCGGAGACTATTTCCAGATCGATTGCGGAATCCTGGGAAGGCAGGCTTGCGGAGCTGGACGGCGCGGCGCTGGCGGCGGCGATCGCCGAGTACGAGGTGCTGGACGAAATTCTCGGCCGGGTGATGAGTTATGCGGGGCTGGTCCACGCGGGCAATGTGACAGACCCGGAAATCGGCCGCTTCTATCAGACAATGCAGGAACGGGTGAACGATATCGGCGCCCATACGTTGTTTTTCACGCTCGAACTGAACAGGATCGACGATGACGTCCTCGAAGCGAAACTGGCGGAATCGGATGCGCTGGCGTATTACCGGCCCTGGCTGCGCGACGTGCGCGCCATGCGGCCGCACCAGTTGTCAGACGAGATCGAAAAGCTGCTGTATGAAAAATCGGTCGCCGGGCGCAGCGCCTGGGTGCGGCTGTTCGACGAAACCATGGCCGGGCTGCGCTTTCCCTATCGCAAGCAGGTGCTGACCGCGACCGAAATCCTCGACCTGCTGTCGGATCATGATGGCACGGTCCGCAAGGACGCGGCCAAGAGCCTCGGCAAGGTGCTGGGCGACAATATCAGGCTGTTTTCGCTGATTACCAACACGCTGGCCAAGGACAAGGAAATCAGCGACCGCTGGCGCAAGTTCCCGCGGCCCGTATCGTCGCGCAACCTCGCCAATTCGGTCGAGGATGAAGTCGTCGACGCGCTGTCCGAAGCGGTGCGCGATTCATTTCCACGACTGTCGCATCGCTACTACGCGCTGAAGGCGCGGTGGTTCGGCGTCAAAGAGCTGGATTACTGGGACCGCAACGCGCCCCTGCCGGACGAGGACAAGCGCATCGTCCCCTGGGACGAGGCGCGCGACACGGTGCTGAAGGCCTATGGCGCGTTTTCCACGGACCTCGCGACCGTCGGCAAACAGTTTTTCGACCATGCCTGGATCGACGCGCCGGCGCGGGCGGGCAAGGCGTCGGGCGCCTTCGCGCACCCGACCGTGCCCTCGGCGCATCCCTATCTGCTGCTGAACTATCAGGGCAAGGTGCGCGACGTGATGACCCTGGCGCATGAACTGGGGCACGGCGTCCACCAGGTGCTGGCCGGGCCGCAGGGGCAGCTGATGGCCGACACGCCGCTGACCCTGGCGGAAACCGCGTCGGTCTTCGGCGAAATGCTGACCTTCCAGTCGATGCTGAACTCGACGACGGATCCGAAGGCGCGCCGCGCCATGCTGGCGTCAAAGGTGGAAGACATGCTGAACACGGTGGTGCGGCAGGTCGCCTTCTACGAATTCGAGCGCCGGGTACACGACGAACGGCGCAAGGGCGAAATCCCGCCAGAGGGGCTGGCGGAAATCTGGATGGCGGTACAGGGCGAAAGCCTTGGCCCCGCGATCCGGTTCGAGAAGGAATACGGCAATTACTGGGCCTATATCCCGCATTTCATCCACTCGCCGTTCTATGTCTACGCCTATGCCTTTGGCGATTGTCTGGTGAATTCGCTGTATTCCCGTTACCAGGACGCAGAGGAAGGCTTCGTCGAAAAATACCTCGCGATGCTGCGCGCCGGGGGCACCCTGCGGCACAAGGAACTGCTGGCGCCGTTCGGGCTGGATGCTTCAGATCCGAAATTCTGGTCGCTCGGCCTGTCCATGATCGAGGGCTTCATCGACGAACTGGAAGCGGGATCGTGACCGCCACCGGTCCGCGCCGCGTCGCCGTCATCGGCGGCGGAATCACGGGCATCAGCGCCGCGCTGTTCCTGCAGCGCGACGGGCATGACGTCACCGTCTTCGAACGGGACGAATTCGGCACCGGTACGTCGATGGGCAATTCCGGCGTCGTCAGCATCGCCGGCTGCATCCCCACATCCGTGCCGGGAATCGTCGGCCGGGTGCCGAAGATGCTGATGGACCCCTATGGACCGTTGTCGATCCGCTGGGGCTACCTGCCGAAGCTGCTGCCATGGCTGATCGGCTTCGCGCGGAACAGCCGCGAGGATCGGGTCCGCGCCAATGCGCGCGCAAAATCGGCGCTGCTGGAGATTTCCCATGCCGCCTATGACACGCTGATCGAACAGGCCGACGCGGAATCGCTGATCAGTCGGCGCGGCGTGCTGAAGGTGTTCGGCAGCGACGCCAGCTTCGCCGGGGCGCAGTTCGAAATGGACGTGATGCGCGAATGCGGCCGCAAGTTTACCGTGCTGGGCGCCGATGAGATCCGCCAGATGGAACCGGCCCTGCAGCCGATCTTCGAGCACGGCATCTTCTACGACGACAATTCCGCGCTGCGCCATCCGGGGCGGCTGGTGCAACGGTTTGCAAAATGTTTTGTGGCGGGCGGCGGCACGGTCGTGAAGAGTTCGGTAACCGGCTTCCACGGCGAGACGGTGGTACGCACCGATGGCGGCGACCATGAAACCGATATCATTGTCATCGCCGCCGGGTCATGGTCGGCGAACCTGGTGCGGCAGTTCGGCAGCCGTATCATGCTGGATACGGAACGTGGCTACCACATCATGCTGCCGCATCCGGACAGGACCCTGAACCGGCCGGTTGCGCTGGCGGATCATTCGGTGTTCCTGTCGCCGATGGAGCACGGATTGCGGCTGACGACCGGCGTCGAACTGGGCGGCAACGAAGCGCCGCCGGATTTCACGCGGGCGCGGCGAATGGTCGGTCATGTCAGCCACGCGGTGAAGGGGTTCCGGACCGAGGAACAGAGCAACTGGCTCGGTTTCCGCCCCTCGACGCCTAGCGGCGTGCCCTATCTCGGCGCGCTGCCAAAACATCCGAACGTCTATCTGGCGGCTGGCGGCGGCCATGTGGGCATGACCATGGGGCCGGTCAGCGGCCGCATCGTCGCCGATCTGGTGGCGGGGCGCGATCCGGGGGTAGACTTGACCCCCTACCGTATCGACTAAGGCAGAACAGGGAATAGCGTATGCGCGGCGTTCTCGTCCGGGAATGGACGGCTTTCGAAAACCTGGAACTGGCGGATTGCCCGGTTCCCGAACCGGGGCCGGGGCAGGTCCGCATTGCGACAAAGGCGGCGGGCATGAGCTTCGCGGTCAGCCTCGTCGTTGCGGGAAAATACCAGCGCAAGCCGCCGCTGCCCTTCGTGCCCGGATCGGAAGTCGCCGGCGTGGTGACCGAGGTCGGCGCGGGGGTGACCCGCTTCCGGCCAGGCGACCGCGTGTGCGCCGTCGTCGACTGGGGCGGGCTGGCGGAGGTGGCGGTGGCGAACGAGGTGAACACCTTCCGGATTCCCGACAGCCTGGCATTCCACTGGGCAATCTGCTTCACCAATTCCTATGGCACGTCCTACGCCGCGCTGGTCTGGCCGCATCTGCTGCATGTGCAGGCGGGCCAGACATTGCTGGTGCATGGCGCGGCGGGCGGCGTCGGGCTGGCCGCGATCGAAATCGGCAAGATCCTGGGCGCAACGGTAATCGCGACCGCCGGATCGGATAAGAAGCTGTCGGTCGCCCGCGAACACGGCGCCGACCATACGATCAATTACCGGGAAGGACCGTTCCGGGAAAGGGTGCTGGATCTGACCGGCGGGGAAGGGGCGAACGCCATATACGATCCGGTCGGCGGCGAGGTCTTTATGGAGTCGCTGCGCTGCATCGCGCCGGAGGGGCGAATCGTGCCGGTCGGTTTCGCTGGCGGGACGATCCAGCAGATCCCCGCCAACATCCTGCTGGTCAAGAACATCACCGTCTGCGGGCTGAACATGGGCTATTACGTCGGCTGGAGCCCGAAGGATGTCCGCCACGAATATGCGGAGCGGATGCACGAGATGATGGCGCAGCTTTTTGCGTGGTTCGAGGAAGGAAAGCTGCACCCCCGCGTCGCGCAGATCTTCGCACTGGAGGATTTCCAGGCCGCGATGGCGCTGGTGCTGGGCCGGCAGGCCATCGGCCGCGTCGCTATCGTGATGGACGGCGCATGATTTATCTCGATTACAACGGCAGCACGCCGCTCGCGCCGGAAGTGGCGGAGACGGTTCGCCGCTTCCTCGACGGTCCCTATGGCAACCCGTCGGCGCTGCACTGGGCCAGCCGTCCGGCCCGCGATGCGATAGAGGAAGCGCGGGTGGACGTCGCAGCCCTGTTCCACTGCACGCCGGGCGAGGTGGTGTTCACCAGCGGCGGGACCGAGTCGATCAACCACGCGATCAAGGGGGCATTCTTCGCGCGGAAGGACAGGGGCAACCACATTATCACGACCTGCGTCGAACATCCGTCGACCCTGTCGACCTGCGGATTCCTGGAAAGCCTCGGCGCGGAAGTGACTTACCTGCCGGTCGACCGCGACTGTCGGGTCGATCCGGATGTCCTGCGCGCGGCGATCACCGACCGCACCATCCTGGTCAGCATCATGCATGCCAATGGCGAGGTCGGCACGATTCAGCCGATCCCCGAAATTGCCGCGATCACGCGGCAGAACGGCGTGCTGCTGCATCTGGATGCGGCGCAGACCGCCGGTAAAATACCGCTGGATGTCGATGCGCTCGGCGTCGATCTGCTGTCCATCGCGGCGCAGAAAATGTACGGGCCGAAAGGTGTGGGCGCACTGTATACCCGTGGCGGCGTGACCGTCGAACCGCTGATCCACGGCGCCGACCACCAGTCCGGCCGTCGCGCGGGGACGGAAAGCGCAATGCTGTCCTCGGCGCTGGGGACGGCCTGCCGGCTTGCCCGCGATCTGTCGCCGATGGCGCGGGTGAAGGATTTGCGGGACGACCTGCATCGCCGGCTGCGGGAACGATATGGCGGCCGCCTGCATCTGAACGGGCACGGGGAATACCGGCTACCCAACACGCTGAACGTTTCCTTCGAGGGACAGATCGGCAGCGAGATTCTGGACCGCATGCCGCAGATCGCGGCGACGACCGGCTCTGCCTGCCACGAAGGCAAGGTGACGGTATCGTCGGTTCTGCAGGCGATGGGCGTTTCTGAATCGGTCGGGGCCGGGACAGTACGGTTCAGCCTCGGCCGCCCCACGACAGCGGCCGAAATCGACGCGGTTGTGCAGGCTGTCGCGACGGCGGTAGCGGATTAGCCGTCGAAGAAGGGCCGCCCCTCGTTGCGGTACCACAGCCGCACCAGATGGCGTTTTTCCTCTACCGTGTCGCCGTCCACATAGGGTTCGCGGTGGTGCAGGCCTTCGCGGTTGTTGATGAGGACGATCTGGCCGCGCTCCAGCATGTATTGCGCCGAGAGTTTGCGCTCGCCGATCACCGCCATGGCGGTCATGAGCGCATCGCGGGACAGGTTATCCATCTCCTCGCCGGCCTTCGTGTAACCGGCGGGAATCTTGGTCGTCGAATAACGGCCGGTCAGCTTCTCGCCGTCATAGCGCAGCGCCGGGGCGCGCAGTACGGCGACCTCGCCCGGCGACTGGATGTTCAACCGGTCATGCAGGAAGGGCTCGAACAGCCGGTCGAGCTGCACCGGCGCATCCTCCAGCATCGCGTTGTATAGCGAATACAGCGTGCAATACTGGCTCATGCCGCCTTCCTTCGGCGTGTGCAGGGTCAGCAGCCCGGTGTAATTGGGCATATTGCGGTTGCCGCTGTTGTCCTGGTGGAAGTTCAGGCCCGCCTGCGTCAGCGCGCCATCGACCCCCGGCATGGCGGAGGGAACGCCCTCGTCGCGGATTTCGCGAAAAATCTGGCCATAGGCGTTCTGCGCCACCACCCTCGAGAACGCGCAGGAAAGCAGCCAGTACATGGCGCGGCCTTCCTCTTCCGTCCAGTCGTCCAGCGCCAGCCGGTCGATGATCGCGAATCCGTGGCCATCGTCGATCTTGCGGCGGGCCTCGGCCATCATGGCGCGGCAGGCGTCGAATTCGAAATCGCGCGGATCGAGCATATGGACCGGCAGCGCCTGCTTGCGGATCAGTTCGACCGCCGCCTGCAGTTCGCGCGCCGCCGCGCCGTTTACCGGGACGGTCCAGTCAGCGGCGGTAAGCCCGTCGCGGGACCAGGTCTTTACATTATCGAAGGCGCCCTGCGGGCGCAGACCCGTGATTTCCGATTCGGTCAGGTCTAGAACCTGTTCTGAGGTGACCATGTGCGCACTCCTCCCGGGTGTCGGTGAATTCGATGCGCACAAGCGTAGAGCCGCTGCGCCGCGCGCGTCAACCTCGCCCCGCCAGCACGGTATCCGCGACATAGGGATTGTCCTGGCGTTCCTGGCCGAATGTCGACGGCCGGCCATGACCCGGCAGGAACAGGACATCGTCGCCCAGCGGCCATAACTCATGGGTGATCGAGCGCACCAGCGTCCCCGCATCGCCGCGCGGAAAATCGCTGCGGCCGACGCTGCCCCGGAAGATGACATCGCCGACGATGGCGAGGCGGGATTCCTCGTGGAAGAAGATCACATGACCCGGCGTATGGCCCGGGCAATGGCGGACCTGCAGGGTCAGTTCGCCGACGGTCACGGTGTCATGCCCTTCCAGCCAGCGGGTCGGCGTGAACGGGCGGGACTGGCCGAAACCGGGCTCCGGCCCGTATCCGGACAGCCTGTCGATCCAGAACTGGTCCTCCTTCTGCGGCCCCTCGATGGGCAGGTCGAGTTTCTCCGACAGTTCCGCAGTTGCCCCCGCATGGTCCCGGTGCGCATGGGTGATCAGTATCTTCTCCAGCGTCACCCCGTTTTCCTTCACGACCATGAGAATGCGATCCAACTCGCCCCCCGGATCGACGACGGCGCCCTTCATGGTTTTGGTGCACCAGATGACGGAACAGTTCTGCTGATAGGGCGTGACCGGGACGACGGCAACGCCGAGAGGTCTGTCATACATGTCGCTTTTCCGTTATTCGTTCAGGCATTAATGGCGTCGGCATGATGTGCTATAGCCTTCGCGTTATGAAAGGAGAAGCATCGGGGCGTTTGCAACTTGAAATTAAGGGTTACGCCACACGCAAGCAATTGTGATAGACAGTGCAGGGGCCTGAATTCGTCAAGAAGCATGTTTGGATTGTTAGCGCCGATGCCGGTCAGGAAGTCAGTCATACTCGGGGGATTGTGCTTCCTGCTCCTGAACTGTACCGGTATAGGCACAGACAGGGAAATTTCGCGTGGTACCGTCATAGGGCCAGCCCCGTCAACGTCTGTTGAACAGACGCCGTGGCCACATTTCCCTGTCGCGAAACACGAATCAGCACCCGCACCCCGTCCAAAAAACAAGCCAATCGGATTTTCCGTCAATCCGGAAACGCTGTTAAATCTCCCGGAGTATGAAATTATAGCGAAAATGGGTGCACCGTCCATCAGGCGCGAGGAACCACCGGCTATAATCTGGAGTTACCTTCGGGGCGAATGCCGCCTCGACATTTACCTGTACGAAAGCCTGAGCACTCAAGTCCTCAGATCCCTGACATATGTCGTCATGACGACGCGAAAGGATATGGTTGCGCAGCATTACTGCCTCGCTCGGGCGAACTGAAAAGTTGAATGCCATGAAAATACCGCACGAAAAGATGTCAATCCTACTCGTCGACGATGACGATCTGTATCGCGAAACGCTGATCCAGAATCTTGGGGATGATGGCTATAACGTAACGGAAGCCCGGAATGGCGAAGAGGCGCTGACCGTGCTGCAATCCGGCACCCTGCCTGACGGAGTCATCCTGGACTGGAATATGCCGCGGATGAATGGTATGCAGGTGCTGCGATGGATGCGGGATCAGGATATCGCCCTGCCCGTCCTGTTCCTGACCGGGCATAACGACCAGATTTATGAAGAATCGGCGCTCGACGGCGGCGCCGCAGATTTTATCGACAAGTCGCGCAGTTATTCGATCCTGAAGAAACGGCTTGCGCTCGTACTGAATGTGAACGCGCCTGAAACGACTGTCGACCACCGGCACGGCGATATAATCCGCCATTCGCTTACGTTGCGTAGTGAAGCCAAACGGGCTCTCTGGAAAGGCACGGAAATCGACCTTACTGTTTCGGAGTTCGATATCGTTTACCTGCTTGCCAGCAATCCGGGGGTCGATATCCGGTTCCGCCAAATCTATGATGTCGTCCATGGAAGCGGATTTTGGGCCGGGCATGGTGAAGACGGCTTTCGGCCCAACGTTCGGACATTCATCAAGCGGATCCGGAAAAAATTTCGTGATGTCGATCCGTTGTTCGATGCCATCGAGAACTATCCGGGTTTCGGTTACCGCTGGACCGGCGGCGACAGTTGATCGCGGTAGCCTCGGAGCAAATCTGGCGTGCACCTCCTGAGATCCGTCGCGAGCAAGCTCCTTCTTCTGACGATTATTTTCGTCGGGGTCCCGATCCTTGTCTATCAGCAGTTCCGAGCCGCAGACGACGAAAAGACCACTCTCCTGATGCGTGCAATCAGCGAGCAGGGGACGACGCTGGCAATGAGCCTCAGTCCGGCACTGAAAGCGTTGACACCGAAAACCATTGACACGATATCCGCGCAGTTGACGGCCTTTCAGGGAACCCGGGTCAATATCAAGGTTCTGCTTTGGCCGGGACCCCTTTCCGAAAAGGCCGAGTTTTATTACATCGCTTCCCTACCGGCATTTCCAAAGGACTATCGCGACCAGGAACTGGCGTCCCTCAGGAATTCCAGCGTATTCGATCGTCTGGACGAAAGCTGCGCGTCGGCCACATCGATGATACACCGGTATGTTAATCCGGCGGGAAAGGACGAGTTGCTGACATCGGTCGTGCCGGTTCTTTCACCTGCCGGATGCTGGCTCGTGATCACGTCCAATCTGACGTCCGATCTTGGCGGTACGGAAATCGGCACCCCGTACTGGTCGCGGTTTCAGGTACAACTGTCGCTGGCCGTCTATCTGGGCATGGCGGCGATTGTCCTCGCCTTGCTGATAGGGCTTCGTCGCAATCTTCTGAAGTTCGCTCAACTGGCGCGTGACATCCGGCAACAGGAGGACGGCGGCCATTCGTTTCAAACCGCCAATAACATTCCCGAACTGGCGGAGGTCGCCAAGGAATTCGACGCCATGGTCAGTTCCCTGAAAATTTCGGCGGACGCCATTCGCGCAACCGCGGAGGAATCCGCCCACGCGATGAAAACGCCGATTGGCGTGCTGGTTCAGGCTGTAGAACCGATCAGGAAGTCGTTGCAAAAAGAAGACGAACGCGGCCATCGCTCGGTCGAGCGAATGGAACTTGCCATTGATCGCCTTGTCCGGATTATCGACCGTAACCGGCGGTTTGGCGAGATTACAGCTGAGGCGCTGAACCCGTCCCGTGAAATCCTGGATTTGAACCATGTCGTCGAGGATCTTGTAGAAGAAATACGCCGGGGCTTGCCGACGGATGCACCAAGCCTGGACCTGAACATCACACGTCACACGGTTCTTGTCCGCAGCAACCGAAACCTGATCGTTTCCGCGCTGGATAACCTGATCGAAAACGCCATCAGCTTTTCGGAAGCGGGCGGGCGCGTGCGGGTCGAGGTCAAAAAAAACAACGGGTATGGCGTTCTGACTGTTTCCGATCAGGGGCCGGGTGCGGATCAGGCTGTATTGAACCGGATGTTCGAGCACAGTTTTTCGCACCGCACAAACGCGACAGATGACGAGCACTTCGGACTCGGTCTATGGATCGTGCGCCGGAATGTCCTCGCCCTGGGCGGAACCGTCCACGCCGAAAACATCGATCCAAAAGGTCTTCGCGTGACAATCGAACTGCCGCTCCAGCAATAAGCGTCTGAATTTGTCACAAAAAAAGTCACAGATCCGTTGTTTCAATATCTGGCAGGGGGCGTGACATGACTTCCCGGTTTAGATTCGATGCGGGTGGTAACGGCGTGACACGAAATCGCCTCGAAATAGACACATAATTTTCTTGTTCGTATCGCTACGATAAATGTTCGATAGGGGAGACTCGGACCCGTTTCATCCAGCTTCATCAGGAGGTGATCGATGACACTGTCGCCCGAAAATACCCGAAAAGTTCCCGCCGAAAAGGCATGTTTTCTGCAGACCGAACGCAATTCCAAGGATTCGTATATGCGCAACGGCGCCTCAAACAGGAAAGCGAGGCAGTCAATAACTTCGAGATATCCCTCATGAACCTCAAGGCTCGTTATTAAGCTGGAATCGAAAGAAAAATTCCACTGTGGCACGGTAGCCTGACTGGCCGAACATACAACTGGAGATAATATATGCGCCGTCCGCTTGTTGCGCTTGCGCCTGCCTTTCTTTTTATTGCGGCGATGCTGAACGCGGCTGTGTCGAGCGAAATCGGGAAACCGTCCCACGAAAGCCCGACCGTTCTGATCGCTACCCTTGGTGACAGTGCTATCCGGATCCTCAAAAATGACAGTCTGGCGCATCAGGAAAAAATCGACCAGTTCGACGCGTTGCTGAGCAGTGCGTTCGATTGGGAGCAGGTGGGCGCATATTCGCTGGGCGAGTACCGCGATACCATCGAACCTGCCCAGTTCGATGAGTACCGCGATGTCTTCAGCCGATACATGGTAAAGATTTATGCTGCGAAAATGGCTGCCTACTCGGGTGAAAGCTTTATAATTACTGGAGAGAAGCAGTTTTTGGCGGGCCACAGCGAAGTCCGCACCGAAGTACGGGGACCAACCCGTAGCCCAATTCCCATCATGTTCCTCCTGGATCGGGATGAGACAGGATTTAAGGTACACGACGTCATTATCGAGGGCGTCAGTCTCCTGGCTACCAAGCGTGAAGAGGTGACGTCCGTCATCGCACGCGGCGGGATTGGCCCCCTCATCGCCAAACTGAAGCAGAGCGGCAATTAGATCAGATCATGGCTCGTTGGAATCGCATCGAAGGCGGCGAACCGTGTGCTACGACGGTCGCCGTATTGGCGGCGATCGCAGGGGCGGGTTATTGGGCGATTGTGATTCAGCGGATTGTCTGGGCGGTTCTGTTAAGTTCGGGACGCTGGATCTTATGCGGTTGGCGGCCCGCGCCCATGGCAGATGACCGATATCCGCCCGCTGATTGCACTTGGAGGCAACGTTACAGGAGCCAGTCTTGCAGGCTTCGTCATCCGTCACCTGGATCAGTTTCTGATCGGATGGTACTGGGGACCGGCAGCGCTCGGCTTCTACGAACGTGCCTACAAATTGCTCCTGGTGCCCGTCAATAACATCAACGCGCTTTTTACGGTTCTCATGCAGGCGCTCAGTGGGTGACGGATGTAATGGTTTGGCGCCGTCATACGGCATGAGCCTGGGAAATAGTCTTTTTTAATCGAACGGATTCCCTAAGGAAACCCCGGGAATAATATACTTTACAAACCCTAAATCGTTCCCTATATTAGATTCATCAAACGAGTCTAAAGGGTTACGGTTATGTCGATTCTCTCTAAAAAATACTTCCACAACGAGCGCGCTGCGTTCGCCTATTTGGAGTCCATTTTGTGGACAGATGGCACCATTTGCCCGCACTGCGGATCGATTGGAAACGCGGGCAAGCTGAAAGGCGAAAGCACGCGCATCGGGCTCTGGAAGTGTTACGCCAAAGAATGCCGGATGCAGTTCACCGTCAAGGTTGGGACAGTTTTCGAGCATGGCCGTATTCCGCTGCACAAAATGTTGCAGGCGACCTACCTGATGTGCAGCAGCAAGAAAGGCGTATCGGCGCACCAACTGCACCGTACCTTGGAAGTCACCTACAAGACGGCATGGTTCTTGGCGCACCGTATACGGGAAGCCATGCGGGAAGGCAAGTTGCCGGGCGGCATGGGCCAGGGCAACGAATCCAGGTTAACGATCCATGGTTCCGAGGATTGATGCCAGGAA